>JAOUDE010000147.1 GCA_029859455.1 Ignavibacteria bacterium
TGTCGAATCCGGTGAAGAGCATCTGGAGGCCGAGGAGAAAGAGGATCACTCCTCCGGCCACCTGAAGGGAGAGGAGGCGAACACCGAGTGCCGATAGCAGGAACTGCCCCACGACAACCGACCCGATCAGGATTGCTGTTGCATACAGAATCGACCGTCGTGCCATTCTGCGTCTCTCTGCCGTTGTCGCACCGGCCGTCAGCGCAGCAAACAGTGCAAGGGTGCCGATCGGGTCGAGTGTTGCAAAGAAGAAGAGGGCGTCCTGTACCAGCCGTTCGGTCATGGCGATTTCCTGTATTGAAGCGCGCCCGAAGGGCACCGCTCTACCTGTGCGGCAACTTCATCCACCGGTGCCGCTTCAGGCCGGATCCACCGCTTTCGGTTGACATCAAACACCGCGGGCAGGCCCTGGACACAGACCCCGGAGTGCTCACAGATATTTGGATCGAATGTCACGGTCATCTGAGGAGATTCATACTTCTGCGTTGGTTTTGTCATTCCGGTACTCCCTCCGTCACGATCATGTTGGTTCTGGCTGTCCGGTGCCGCATCGCCCGGGGCTCCCGGTACTCCTCCGATTCGAGCCAGGCCTTCGCCTGTTTTATCGACTCAAACTTCAGGATCACAATCCGGTTCGGTTTCCAGGATCCTTCCAGTACCTCTGTCCGTCCGCCGCGGGTCACGTATGTTCCACCGTATGTGCCGACCGTGGATGACGCAAGCTTCTTGTACTCCTCGTATCCCTCGGGGTCACGGATATCGATATCGACGATCACGTAAGCAGACATGGCGCTCCCGGATTTGTTCGTGTGCTCGTTTCAGGTTTGTTCAGGGCTGGTCCGGCCTGCTGTGGCGCGGCTGGTAAACTCCGAGGGATCCGCCGCCGGGGAGGGTGATCTGAACAAGAGATTCCATGCACCTTCATCATTCCGGTGAATGCATTGATATCATCGGACATGAGATAGAACTCATGACGGTTGTTCTCTTCTGCAGGATGGAACGCAGCCTCTGCCGGAGGGAGTCCGAAGATCAGCCACCCGTCTCCCGCGTCACAGGAGGGGAACTTCAGAACATCCCGGAAGAAGGTCCGGTCCGCCTCCGGATCCTTGCTGTAAATGATGGAATGAGCTCCGTTGATCATGATCTGCTCCGTTCAATGAGTGCTGGTCAGTAGAGATCAAAAGCCGGTATTTGTTGTATCAAGCCTTTGTCATGTCCCATCCTGAACAGAAGCTCCAGCGCCTGTTTTCCCGGCTCTCCCATGTCGATCGTGACGTCGCTCACATACATTTTGACAAATCTCTCACCAAGCGATGCGTCGATTCCCCGGCCCCACTTCAGCGCGTACGGGATCGATTCGTCCTGGTGGGCGTATCCGTATGCAATACTCTGTTGCAGTCCCTTCGAAAGACGATGTGCCAGATCCTCTCCGAGGTCTTTCCGGACGACATCGAGACCGAGCGGGAGGGGAAGGCCTCCGGTTTCCTTCTCCCACAATTCACCGAAGTCAAGGACCTTGTGGTAACCGAGTGACTGATAGGTGATCTGTCCTTCATGGATAAGAAGCCCGGCGTCTGCTTCACCATCATCGACCGCTTTCATGATCTTATCGAAGGGTAAGTCGACGTTCCGTATTCCTTCCGTGAAGATTCTGAACAACAGGGTGGCAGTTGTAAGAGGGCCCGGAGTGGCGACTGTCTTTCCGTGGAGTTCTTCAAGGGTCCGGTACTTTCTGGAAATGATCACCGGTCCGTATCCTTCTCCCATGCTCGCGCCGGTTCTCATGATCCAGTACCGGTCCGCAACGGAAGGGTACGCGTGCGCGGAGATCGCCGTCACTTCCAGTTCTCCCTTCATTGCCCGCTCGTTCAGGGACTGAATATCTTCCAGGAGATGGTCGATCGTGATCCCGTCCAGCGTTACTTTGCCGCTCGAGAGACCATAGAACATGAATGCGTCGTCAGGGTCAGGACTGTGGCCGACCGTGATTGTTCTGTTGCTCATCTGCTATCCTTTTGTTGCTGTATAAATTGTGGCGATTCCGAACGTGAGTCGTTCTTCTTTCGTGTTGTGGAAACCGGCCTCAGAAAGTTTTTTCTGGAATGCTTCACCTTCCGGGAATTCCATCACCGTATCATGGAGGTAGCGGTAGGCGTACGGATGTCCGGAGATCGCCCGTCCCAGCCTCGGGAGGACGAACCGGAAGTAGGCGCCATACAGCGTGCGGAACGGAAAACTCCGTGGACGGGAGAACTCCAGAACAACAAGCCGCCCTCCCCGTCTCAACACCCGGTACATTTCTCTGAGGCCCGCCGGCAGATCCTCGAAGTTTCTGACACCGAACGCCACCATGACCGCGTCGAAGCTGGTATCCGGAAATCCAAGATGCTCTGCCGCGCCGGACCGGAGCCGGATGGTTCCGTCAAGCTCCTTCGCTGCAATCTTCTCCCGGCCGATCCGGAGCATCTCTTCTGCGATATCGACTCCGGTGATCGAGTCCGGACCGAGGGCGATGGCGGCGATTGAAAGGTCGGCCGTTCCGCAAGCCACGTCGAGGATCTCCTTCGGCTGAGCAGCTCTCAGTGTCTCGACCGCCCGGGCTCTCCACCGCATATCGATCCCGCCGCTGAGCACGCGGTTCAGCAGATCATACCGATGGGCAATGCCATCGAACAGCGAGCGAACTGAGGATTGTTCCAAGACAGACCTGGGAGGTAATTGATTTCAAGATAGAGAAGATCGGCGAGAGATGAAACAACAGCCGCACGGGCAGGTTGGTTGACTTTCGTCCCTGTCCACCGTATGTTCTGACATTCCATGCCGGTCAAACCTTCCAACCGAACCGCGCGATCATGACAACAGGGAAACCCATTGATGTTGGCCCCGCCCTCCGGTATCGAACGATGAAGACCGGATCTTCCGTGAGCTGTATGAGGATCGGCAGGACCGTGTCGGGCAGGCAACGGTGATTATCGTCAGCATCACAGGCCCGACCATGGAAGATGCCATCAGTCAGATGAAGGTATCCCGCCGCACTGCCGACCTGTTTGAACTCCGTCTTGACCTGATCAGGAATCCCGACATCATCGGGCTCCTCGGTGCCTCCGGCCGGCCGGTGATAACCACCTGCCGGACAGTTGCTCACGGCGGGAAATTCCGGGGTGCAGCACATGACCGGCTCACGATGCTCCGGCTCGCTTCCGCGCTCGGCAGCGCGTACATCGATCTCGAATATCCTCAGGATTCTGATCACGCCGCTGAGATGGCGGACCAGAAGAATGAGGCCGGGATCATTCTTTCGCACCACACGAACAAGAGGCCGGCGAAATCCCTGTTGGCGTCGATGTCAGCCCTTCATCCCTCAGTCGTGAAACTCGCGTATCACTGCTCCGATTCTTTCGAAATCCGTTACGCGATTGATTTTCTGCAATCTGCCGCCAAAGCGAAACAGCCTGCTGTTGCGATTGCAACCGGCGAAGCGGGGGAAGCGAGTCGCGTCCTTTACCGGAAGTTCGGCGGATGGGGGACCTTCGCCGCTCCTGAGGCCGGTTCTCCTGCCGCCGACGGACAGATTCCGGCGAGCGTTCTTCGGAAAACCTTCAGAGCTGACACCCTCGGTGCCGGGACACGGGTGTTCGGGGTGATTGGAACCCCGCTTGTGCAGAGCCGGGGGACGGAGCTGCACAATCCTCTCTTCAGGCGAGCGTCGGTGAATGCAGTCTATTGCCGTTTTCCTGTGAAGAATCTCAGCCGGTTCATGGCTGATCTTGCACCGTTCCTTGACGGGTTCAGCGTTACCATCCCGCACAAAGGGGCGATCGTTTCGTATCTGGATAATGTCGATCCGGATGCCGCAAAGATCGGCGCTGTGAACACCGTTGTGCGGCAATCCGGCGGTCTTCGGGGAACGAACACCGACGGCATCGGCGCTCTCGATGCTCTTGAAGAAAGCGGACCGGTGCGCGGTATGCGCATGCTGGTCATGGGAGCCGGTGGTGCTGCGAGGGCGATCATCTGGGAAGCCCGGGCGCGCGGGGCGAGGGTGTGTGTGGCAAACAGGACCGCGGCCAGAGCGCGCAAGCTGGCAAAGGAATTCGGCGTGGAAGTGATCTTAGCAACACAGATCGGCCGAACAGAGTTTGATATCCTCGTCAACGCGACCTCTCTGGGGATGGTACCGCGCAGTGATGTGTCACCGTTCCAGAAACGGTATCTGACAGGCAAACGCGTCTTCGATGTCGTCTTCAATCCACCTGTAACCCGGTTGATGACTGAGGCAAAGCAGGCCGCCGCAACCGTGATTCCGGGAACAGAAATGTATGTCAGGCAGGCGGCAGAACAGTCACTCCTCTATGCCGGCAGGAAGCCCTCTCTTCGCTCAGTCCGGAAGATGCTCGGCTATGATGCGTGAGATCATCCCCCTCTCCGGTCCGCTGAACGCGTCGCCGGCACTCCCCGGCTCGAAGAGTATCACGAACCGTGCGCTGATTTGTGCCGCCCTTGCTGCGGGGGAATCGTGCATCAGCAACGCATCCGACTGCGACGATACGGCGTTGATGGTGAACGGATTGAACCAGCTTGGAATCCTGGTCCGCAGGTCAGGACCCGATTTGATCGTCGAAGGTGGCGGTGGAAGGGTCTTCGGGCCGAAATACCCGATCCCTGTTGGAAATGGAGGAACAACATTCCGTTTCTTGTTTGCACTTGCGGCGCTGGCTGACCGGGGGGTGACGTTCGAAGCGGGAGGGCGTATGACCGAGCGGCCTGTCGATTCACTCCTGGATGCGTTCCGTGATCTCGGGGTGAACACCGAGGCGATGCCGTTTGCGGGAAGATTTGCTGTTGGAGGGGGTGGATTGCGCGGGGGCGCCGTCATGATCAGGGGGGAGGAAAGCTCTCAGTTTATTTCCGCCGTTTTGATGGTGTCGCCATATGCCTCCGATACGGTCCGCATCACAGTGCCGGGAAAGCTTGTCTCGGCTCCTTATGTGCAGATGACGATCGATATCATGAAAACATTCGGTGTTCAGGTTCAGGAATCCTCCGGGGTCTTCGAGGTTATTCCGGTGAAGTATCGGCCGGCACGACTCATGGTCGAGCCGGATCTCTCTGCCGCTGCGATTTTCCTCTCCGCGGGACTTCTGGCGGGAGGTACGCTCCGGTTTGCGGGGAGCCTGCAGAGTACGGTCCAGGGGGACACCAGGATCTTCGACCTGCTTCAGCAGACGGGAGCGAGTATGGAGCGTCCGAACCCGGGCGAGGTTCGGTTCCACAACGGCGACACCGGGGCGTTCCACGGGATCGACGCTGATCTTGGTGCGACGCCCGACCTTGTTCCCCCTCTGGCGTGCGCGATGTTGTTCGCCGAGAGTCCGAGCTTCCTTCGGAATATTGCGCATCTGCGACACAAGGAGTCGGACCGGCTCGATGTGCTCGTTCGTGAGATACGGAAGCTCGGCGGTGAAATATCGGTTGAAGGAGATGGACTCGAGATCAGGCCATCCCGTCTCCACGGAGCGGGGCTGGATCCTGAAGATGATCATCGTCTGGCAATGAGTCTTGCGCTGACAGGCCTGAGAGTACCGGGCGTGACCCTCAACAACCCTGGCTGCGTGAAGAAATCATTTCCCGGGTTCTGGGAACAGTTTGCACTGCTGGAAGGGAAGGGGGATTGATGACAGGAAGTACGTTGGGGCGACAGTTCCGTATCGTCACGTTCGGGGAAAGCCACGGCCCGGCCGTCGGTGTTGTGATCGACGGTGTCCGTCCCGGACTTCCGTTCAGCGCCCGGCACATTCAGAAAGAGCTGGATCGGCGCAAACCGGGACAGAGCAAAGTGGCGAGCGCGAGAAAGGAGGATGATCTGGTGGAAGTCCTGAGCGGAGTGTTCGAGGGGAAAACGACCGGGACTCCGATCTGTCTCCTGATCCGCAACCGCGGCCAGTCGCCACGTGAATATGACCGGTTGAAAGAGGTCTTCCGACCCGGTCATGCCGGATATGTGTACCTCGAGAAATACGGGATCTACGATCACAGAGGAGGGGGCCGGGCATCGGGCAGGGAAACAGCAGCGCGGGTCGCGGCCGGCGCCTTCGCGAAAACCCTGCTTGGACAGAAAGGGGTCAGAATCATAGGCCATACCGTTGCGATCGGAACGATTCAGGCACAGACATTTTCTCTGCGTGAAATAGAAAAGAATTCTGTGCGGTGCGCTGACCGCGATGCGGCACAACGGATGGAACGGCTGATCCTCCGGAGGCAGAAGGAGGGGGACTCGGTCGGCGGGGTCGTTGAGGTGATCATCCGAAACGCACCGGCGGGTCTCGGGGATCCGGTGTTCGGGAAACTCGATGCTGATCTCGCGGCCGCGATGATGTCGATCGGGGCCGTCAAGGGAGTCGAGATCGGTGCCGGGTTTGCTTCAGCCAG
>JAOUDE010000148.1 GCA_029859455.1 Ignavibacteria bacterium
CTCTTTATCATGTGATCCCGCCGGCCGACATAGATATAATTACCGTCATCGTCCAGCATGACGATGTCGCCGGTCCTGTAGATCCGCTCCTGGAAATTCGCCTGAACCGGGTTGACCACGAATCCTTTGGCGGTCTTCTCCGGGTCTCCCCAGTACCCCATTGCGACCGTGGATCCCCGTCCCATCAGTTCGCCCTCTTTGCCAGGCTCCGTTACAACCGACCCGTCTTCGGCGAGTGCAAAGACCTCCATGTTGGCGCACGCCTTGCCGATCGGGATCGGTTTTGTCTGATCCTCAGGGAGAAGAGGGACTTTGTACCATGTCACGACGTTTGTTTCCGTCGGTCCGTACAGATTATAGTAGTCAGGCCCTGGAACCAGTTTCATCAGTTCCCGGAGGAACTTCACCGGAAAGACTTCTCCGGCGAAAAAGATGATTCTCAGCCGTTCAAAGCTGTGGCGTTCGAGCATACCATGAAGGACCATCATCGAGAGGATGGAGGGTACCGAATACCAGATGGAGATGCCGTTCTTCTGAATCCAGTCAGCAAGCCGGACGGGGAAGAGCGAGAGCGTCTCCGGTACGGGGTAGACACATCCCCCGACCATCATTGCGACGTGAATATCGAGCGTGGAAAGGTCGAAATGGAGCGGTGCATGATTGGAGAACCGGTCCTCCTCCGTCGGCCGGAATGACCATGCAACCCAGCGGACGAATGTGAGGCAATTGATATGCGTGATCATCACGCCCTTTGGCGTACCGGTCGAGCCTGACGTGTACAGAATATAGGCAAGATCAGTTTCGGTACTCACATTCTCCGGAAGGGTGGAGTCATCGCTTTCGGAAATCTCCTTCCAGGAAAGAACGGTCAAGCCGCCGGTCTCTTCGACGGCGGTCTTTGCATCCATCAGAAAGATCGTTTTCAGGGTCGGTGTGTCTCCGGAAAACGCGACTGCATTTTTGGCTTTTGCAGAGGACGCGAGGACGCATCGGATGGAACAATTACTGATGATATAGGCGATACGAGGTTCCGGTGCGTTGGCATCAAGAGGAACAAAGGCTGCTCCCGCCTTCAGGATTCCGAAGATGCTGACGATCGAAGCCTCGGACTTGTTCATGTAAATCCCGACACGATCGCCCCGACGTACTCCCTGTGCGATGAGAACCCTGGCAACCCGGTTGGTCAACTCATCCAGTTCCCGGTAGTTGATGATCCTGTCGCCGAATGCTACTGCAGGGCGTTCAGGAAATCTCCGCGCCGAATCGATGACGTGATGCTGAAGCAGGAAACTCATGCTCTGGCGGACTGCTTTTTCTGGACGAGGGCCGAAATTGAATCAATCGACGAGAAATTCTCAGGGATCAGTTCATCATCGCTGATCTGGATAGAGATCTTATCTTCGAGGAACCCGATCAGCTTCATGATCCCGAGGGAGTCGACAATGCCGCTTTCGATGAGTGAGTCCGTATCTCCGATCTTCGCCTGTGCCTTGTCCTTGACGAGCTCTGAAAGAATATACTCCTTGATCATTCCTTTGGTGTCCACTTGTGCTCCTGTTATTGCTGGTTGAACTGAGGTTTCAATCTATCCTGAGACTGGTGGAAACGTTTACCAGTATGTTTCAGATGTCTTGGTCATATCGATGCCCAGAGCAGCTTTCCCGACGTACATGAGGCACTCATCGCTCGTTGCAGGCATGAGTCCGCCGCATCGTGAGTCGCGATAGAGCTTTTCAAGCGGCAGTCGCCGGGCAATGGTCGTTCCTCCACAGGTGCGGATCGCCATGGAAGTCAGATGCGGTCCGAGTTCTCCACAAAGGAATTTTGCCCGATGGATCGCCGTGTTTGCTTCAAGTGAACCGCGCTGTTCGACGATCAGGCGAGCCGCCTCGTAGGTTGCTGACCGGGCCGCTCCGAGTTGAACGGCGAGTTCGCCTACCCGCTGCTGAATCCGGGAATCGGTCGACATCGGAGTATCGGTTCCGGGGATCTTCTTCTTTGAGAGATAGTCTACCATGAATTCGAATGCAGCGCTGGATATGCCGAGGTAGACTCCCGTAAAACCTCCGACCAGCCAGTGCGGCTCCCGTGTAATCTTGTAGAGGACCATACCCTCACTGCCAAGGAACAGCCGCTCTGTCGGTACGAACACATCCTTGAGGTGCATGGTATCGGACGTGGTCGCACGCATTCCCAGCGTATCCCAGACACGGTCGATGGTGATTCCAGGATTCTCTTTTTCTACTACAAGATAGGAGAGCGAAGGATCTTCCGGAGACGATTTCTCGTTCCTGGCCGCGACCACATAGTAATCGGCATAGCCGGCCATCGAAACGAACCATTTGGTTCCGTTGATGATGAAGCCGCCGTCCACCTTCCTGTACGTTGTCTTCAGTTTTGAGAAATGGGCTCCGATTCCCGGTTCAGACACAGCCGAGGCGAAGAGCTTCTTTTCCACGATGGCCTGATTGTACATCCACTCGCGAAACTGGCCCATCACTCGTCCCCGTGAGCCGCCGATCGCATTGATTTCAGAATCGAGTTCCGAAAGGCTCCCGACAGTAATATTGTGCATGTTGAATGTAAGGCCGGTTGACGAGTCCGCTTTTCCAATCTGCTCGATGCATTTCGTATAGGTGAGAAAATCAGCACCGAAGCCACCGAATTCCTTCGGAACCATAATACCATACAACCCGGCATCCCGCAGTTCCTCGAAGTTTTCGACTGGGAAGGATGCCTCACGGTCGTATTTGGCTGACCGCTCAGGGAATCCTTTGGAGACTTCCTTACAACGGTTGATCAGGTCCTCATTGACGACCAGACCTGTTGATTGTCCATTGACATCCACTTCCATTGAGATCCTTTCAGAATTGACTTCAGAATCGAAACAAAATCCATACCAGCTTCAGGTTTCTGTTGAAGGAAACCGACTAAGTATTAGTAGAGCTAAAATTTACAACATTTTGGCTGTTTTTCCAACTTGATGAAAAACAGGAAAAAAGTGCAACGAGGAGGGGAAGAACGACTCCAGCTCCGGAGTAAAGCAGGATAAGGAAAGGAACAGGAGGATAAGAGATGGTGATGCCGGTCAAATCATCCCGGCTTACCTCGCCAGGATCAATTTCCGGGTCTGGACGAGTCCGTCTGTTGCAATTCGGTAGAAATAGACCCCGCTTGTGACTTCATTGCCAAGAGCATCATCTCCGTTCCAGCGCGCCGAGTGACTTCCGGCCGACTGCACTTCATCCACCAGGACGTTGACCTCGCGACCGAGAAGATCATACACGCGGAGGGAGACCGGACCGGCAGCACGAAGATGGTAGGAGATAGTTGTTGCCGGGTTGAAAGGATTCGGGTGGTTCTGGTCAAGGTACGCCTCCAGAACGACAGGTCCGCCATCACTGCCGACCGCCGTCGTGCCGGATCCATCGAAATCGATCACGCGTAGATCATCAAAATAGAATCCGTCTCCCGGAATGCCTCCGTCCGTGTGGAGGTGAAAACGGAGGTTGACGACGGATCCCACATACGCGCTGAGATCCATCTCCTCAACAACCCAATGCCTGGTACCGGTAAATGATGGTTGCCCGAGAACCGGGATGGTATGAAGCCCGGTGAGGTTCCACCATGTCACGCCTCCGTTCGTGCTGACCTGGGCACGAGCATAATCGAATGTTTCCTCGATCGACCATTTGGCGGCGAATGTCAGGACCGGGTTGGCGGCGCCGGTGAGGTCAATTGCTCCGGCCATGGTAAAGTAGTTGTCGGTGTTGTTTTCCGAATTACCATAACGGGAATCTGCAAATGAATAGCTGCCGTCGTACGAATCGACGAACGTTGAGTCCCAGTTGAGGCCGGTGCCTGAGCTTGTCCACCCGGCAGCCCCGGACTCGGCATCATCGCTCGCAAGAACCGATCCTGTGCCGACGGTGAACCAGACAGTATCAACGGATGTCTCAACGCCACCCTCCGTCACGCTGATGAAAAAAGGGATCCTGTCCATTGTTCCTGCGGAGTCACCCAGAACAAAGATAAAGGGATCCATCGTGTTGTGTACCGTCTCACCGGCTGGAATCGATGGATGGTCGGTGCTTGCATTCAGCGCGACGATGTCCACATAGTCTGTGGCCACGGAGACATGGACGTTTTCAGCACTGCCTGTCAGCCCTCTGTTCCTGATCCCGACCGTCATCGTAACAGAATCACCGGGTGCAGCGAATCCGCTTCCCGTAAATCGGACATTTTTCAGATCCGCGAACGCTCCGGCAACCCGCGCGATGTATTCGAACCTGTGCCGGTTCTCGCTCGCAGTGGCAATGATTGTCGATGTGGGTGGCCAGAAGCCGAAAGCGCCGAACTCCGGAGTCCATGCGAAGGTTCCCTCCGAATGAAGATAGTCCCGCGTGGTTCCGCTGGAGAAATAGCCCAGCATTTCAGCGGTGATCCCGTACAGGTGCGAACTCCCCGCGACAAAATCAGACGAGAACTCGGCATACGTCTCATAGGCGGGTGCCTCCTCGATGTATCCGTAGGGATTGAGGAATTTCTCCCCATGGGTGTGACAACTGAACGCGATGACCGGATTGATGGTCGAGAGCAGTCCTTGCACTGCGTGAGACTCAGGTTCGGAGAATGCGGAAGGTCCCCGGTAGTTGCTGGCGCATGGATCGGAACTGGAGCCGCTGTTGAGGCCGTATCCAAAGCTGTAGTTTCTGTTCAAATCAACCCCGAAACATGATCCGGCGTTCACCCGCCTGTTCTTTCTCCAGAGTCCGCCGCCGTTCGGGTTCGTTTGTTCGTTGTACGCATACCCGTCGGGATTGACGACCGGGACAAAAAACAACTCCCTGTTGTCCACAAGAAAGGTCGCACGCGGATCGACGGAGTAGTTCTCGAGCAGCCAGTACATGAAGTACATGGTGGTCATCATCGATCCGGGTTCGCGGGCATGATGAAGCGCATCATAGTAAACAGCCGGCTCCGTCCCGGACTCATTGACGTTCGGATTGTCGGAGATCTTGACCATCCAGATTTCGCGTCCTTCGTGGCTCAGACCGATCGAGACACGCTGGGTGATCAGTTCCGGGTAAACCTGGAACATCGAATCAAGTTCGGTTGCAATTTCGTCAAGTGTGTAGAATCCACCCATCGTTCCAAGCTCAAACCCCCGAATGTTGTCGGCTGCCATGATCGATCGATCCACCATGATGTCAGCCGGTGTACGCGGACTCCTGGCCCGGAATTCCTCCTGAAGATCCTCCACAAGGATGTCAAACGGCAGTCCGGTTGATTCGAGGAGAGCAATTTCTGAACCGTCCAGGACGACCTCGATACCCCGGGCCGGACTCCCGGTGAAATGTTCGATCGCCAGGCCTGATCGAAGAAGTGCGTGGAAATCTTCCATCGATGAGGTCCGTATCAGTACGGTGCTGTAATTCTCGCTTCCGGTTTCCGAGAGTGTCCTGAGGGGTGCCAAAAACAGCAGGGCTGTAGCGGCAATAACAAGGGCAGCGCGGAACATGATCATTCTCTCTCTTGTATGGTATCCAAGATACGGGAAAGTATCCATCGGGTCCAGTCTCTACTTCATCAGGAGCAGACGGGTTACACCAACATACGAACCGGCGGTGATGCGTGCCAGATAAAGTCCGCTCGCGGCCGGGCTTCCGGTTCCGTTGCGTGCATCCCATTGGACTGATCGACGGCCGGGCTCCTGAAACTCATCGACGAGAACAGCAACTCTCCTCCCCAGCATGTCATAGATCGCAAGGGTGACGTGCGAAGGGGCTCCGATATCATACTGGATAGCGGTTGACGGGTTGAAAGGATTCGGAAAATTACCGTGGAGCGATGTCGATGTCACGGGCGGGTTGAGCGTCGCATTAAAGTCGATCGATGCGATCGAGAACCAGTCTTCATCACCGGATGAAAACAGCGAGTTGCAGACGACGTCGACAGGGTCGTAACACCCCTCAGGATGAACCATCTCCACCGCATGATTCCCGGGTCCGAGTCCATTCACGGCAAGTCGGGCAATCGAATGGGTCCCGTTTGTAAGAATAATTGAAGAATAGGGCGTTCCGTCGATCATCCAGTCGATTGTCTTCCCGGCATGGACCGTGGAATTCTGGAAGAGAACCCGCGACTGGACTGTGCCGCTGGTATTACATCGCGCGAGAAACGATGAAATGTCGCCACAAGGAATTGCAGAGCCGTTGGAATCCGAATATTCAACAACCGCCACGTCGTCAATGTAGAAACCATCTCCCGGAATTCCTCCGTCCGTATCATGATGAAAACGGAGTTGAATCGTACCACCGGAGTAGGGGGAAAGGTCGATGCGCTCCTGGACCCAGTGACTGGAGGCTGAATACGACGGCTGTCCCTGAAATATCCGGGT
>JAOUDE010000149.1 GCA_029859455.1 Ignavibacteria bacterium
TTCAGAAGCTGATCCCGCTCCATCGTGATGACGAAGACCGTAATAACGGCGACGATATAGAGGACAAAATAGAATGATATTCCCTGTGTCTTCATCGCTTGCTATGGCTTCTGTTCGTCCGGCTGATCGTTTTCCTCGGTCGACCGCCGTGCCATTTCGGCAAGGAGCTGTTCGAATTCGCGCCGGACCCGGATATTGAACTGATCGCTCACGAGCAGGTTCAGCCGGGTCGACAAGGTGAGCATCGCCGAGTCCAGTTTTCCGAGCCCTTCGAATTTGGACTCGGTCACGGCGAGCCGCCGTTCAAGGAACGCGATATGGGTGCTCAGTTCCCTGACGCTCTCGATGAGTTCCTTCGAGTTCTCGATTCCGGGTGCTGGTGCCGGTGTGCTCCCGTTCGTGAATGCATCCTCCTCCATCTTTTCCTCCGGGGCGAAATACATTGTCAAAGCCCAGAGGGTCAGAAGCATGAACTCGATTCCGAGAGCGACATAGACCCATTCGACTGCTATAACCCCCAGCCCTCTCAAACCGACCGCCATGACAAGGAACCCCGCGGCGCCGAGCACGAAACTCTGCGTGTGGTTCCTGTATGCCGGTACAAAGATATGCTGCATGAAACGGCGGAATCCCTGCTTGAACCCGAACTTGCGGATTTCGGCCGAGTAGAGCGATCGGAGCGATCCCTCATTCACCTCGCCGATCAGGATCAAAACATAAAGGATGACAAGTGCCGGAAGAGCGCAAACCAGCACCGGAATGAACAGCAATGCGCGTATGAACCCCATCAGTGTATCCTTTCTCCTCTGGATAACAATAATCGTCCTGTTTCGTTTCCGGGAAGGAACGTCCGATCAACCCGGCCGTCATAATCGTGTGTTACAAAGCATCTCAATAGACTACCTGGATCCTTGGCGAAATCATGAAGAAATAGGGCTGCTCCCATGGCTTCGGGTCCCGGAACAGGGCTGAGTAATACTGGAGGTCGATGTAGAACAGATTGCGTACTATTTCCACCCACCCCTTGAGGTGGACGACCGAGCTATAGATCTGCGCGGACACTCCGAACATGTTGGATGCCCGGTTGACATATTCGATTCTGACAATCGGACTCAGGAAATCTTCCTTGTCGGCCGTGACCACGCTTCGATCCGCCTGAACAACTCCCCGTGCCATCTGGTGGTAGCCGACTCCCCCGGTCAGTGTCAGGAGGTTTGCCTTGCCCAGGTCGAACTGTCTCGAATAGGAAGCCTGACTGACGGTATGAAGAAAATAGAAACTGACCGAGTCTGTCAGCAGACGGAAATTCGTGACCCTGGGAACGTCAGCAACGCTGAGAAGGAGATCGATCGCATTCTCTTCCCATGGGAATCGCAGCTCGGTTGCAAAACCGAGAGCGCCGGTCATCTTTCGGGGCCGGATATCGAGCGGCTGGGTATCCGTGCTCTCCGTGCCGATAGCGATCGGGATGACGACGCCGATCTTGAACTGATCGAAGACCGCAAGCCCCCTGACGCTGCCGGTCGACCAGAAATGATACCCGAGTTCCTCGAACCCCATTGTTGCTTCTGCACCCCACCCGTTGCTCAGCAGGATGCCGGCGCCGAACGCAGATCCGTGGGCGGCGGCGAAACGAGGATGCGCTCCGTAGAGCTGGCCCACCCGACGATCCTTCGGCCTTGCATCCACCATCCGTTTGTTGTATTCACCCGCGATAATCGTCGCATGCAGAGAATCAGCCAGGAAAGACCTTGTATCATTCCGACCCATCCGGGCAGTCCCGATCGATATTTCGAGAATCTCACCGGCGGGGGGATTGACAACGACCTGGATTTCGGCCCCGGGAGGGTACTCGATCTTCCTCGTGCGAAATGCGCGGCGAATCCTCTCACTGACATCATCGTCGAGCACGACCCAGGCCGGATATCTCAGTTTGTAGAGACTATCAACCTGATTCAACGCGTCGATCATTCGTTCCATCCGCTCTGCGTCCGCTTTCCTCTTTTCGAGCGTGTCGTTCAGGACGGTCAGTGAGTCATCACCGGATTCCTGTCCCGTCGCCATCGGCACCACGATCAGCAGGAGGGCCAGCAGGGCAATCGGTCGGGATGTACGGAATCTATGTTCCTGTCTCATTTCCACCGTCTAGAAATTAATATAGAGGTGAGGAGTGAGGATCAGGAACTCAGGATTCTGCCACTCCGGGAGATCTGCGGCCAGCGGCCATACATAGAGGATCTCGAACCCGAGAAGGTCCTCGATCACTTCGAGGGATGCTGTACTTACCAGGGTCACGTCATAGTACTGGACGCTGACCCCGAATTCCTCGCCGATGAGGTGATTCAGGTACTCGAACTTCAGATACGGACCTATGAAATCTTTCGCAGACCCGGGAACCACGGTCGTAACCCCGGCCGCGTCCGTCGAGAGTGCGGCCTGGTTCACTCTGTGAGTTCCACCGCCCGCCTTGACCCGGACAAAATGCGTTGGAGAGAGTTCCACGCCGAATGAGAACCATGCCTGCGCATAGTTGGTGATATAATAGAATTCGTCAGGGTTCGTGAGCGAGCTCAAATCGTTGTCTGTCAGTCGGGTAAACGAGAATTTTCCGCCGAAGGGACCGAAGTCGAACTCGCCGACAATGCCGCGGGTGCCGTTCAGCTTACGGGGTCGGACCACAAAGGGGGGAAACCCGTCAGAGGCGTTCAGGCCGCCGGTGAAAGGAAGCTCGAAACCGAGCTTGATTCCCTTGTACGTTGCAAGGAATGCCATCTTTCCGGAGGTCCAAAACGGAAAATTGATCTCCTCGTTGCCGATCCTGTACTCGCCGCCCCAGTCAGGTCCTGCACGAAACAGGACTCCTGAAAGCGAAAGGTCTGATCTGAACGTAACCGGTTCTCTGTAGGAAGCGAGGGAAAGAGGTTCATAATAACTGAGCAGTGCGTCCGTTCCGAGCAGCTCCGGTTCGTACTCAGTCTCGAGAGCGTACGCCGGATCCCGCATTTCGATATCCTTCGAGTACCGGTAACTTGCGGCGATATCCTGATACAGAGTCTTGTTCCCTGACCTCTCGATTGCGCGCTGGAGAGTCATCCCCTTGAATACCGCGTTACCGAAACGGACCTCGATCAGATCATCCGACGGTGTGGCAAGGACGAGGGCTTCCGCACCCGCTTCCGATTGCACTGAGGAATCTACGGCCATCAATGCGTAGAACAGCGAGTCCCGGAGAGCCGGGTTGCCGATGATCCATGATCGGACCGCCGAGTGCCTCAGCCGGTCCCAGTCAACCGTCGCACCCTCAAGAAGGTGCTGCAGCGCGCTGATCTCTTTTTCGTACGCATGAAGAGAGTCTGCAAGACCAGGCTGTGTCTGTCCGGACGCGCGCGGCAAAAGGAATGCAGCCGATGCAAATCCGATCATAAGAACGGGTACTATGGGCCGGAGACAGTTCATCTTGTCACCCCGGTCAGGCCGGGATATTCAATCGTTTGATCATAAACGTAATAGTTAACAGGAAAGTTCGGATGGTACCCCCAAAAAACCGAATCCAGCGTAAGTTTGCAAGCATTGCCAAGACAAACTTGAAGCAAACCGGATGCCACGGCATGGTTGAAACGGCAAACGGACCGTTGCTTCGACATTATTCTGATGCGAATGATGTAAAGCCAAGCGAATAGGGGTGTTACTGAACTGGTCATGCTGCGAAAAAGGGCCTTCGAAATCCCTCTGGTGGCGACGGCGCGATGTTCTGACCGATTGGGAGGGAAGGAAGTACATTCATACTGACTCATTCGCCGGAATGCCCCATTTGTTTTGATCCGGCTTAGTGGTACCTTTGGACGACCATTCTCTTTCGATGAACACGATCATACGGGCTCTTTCGCTTCTCCTTGCGGCGCAGATGGTACTCTCTGTGGCGTATCCCCATTTCGCTGACAATCCCTTCAGGGCTTGTTCACAGCATTCCTGGGTTGAGGGAGAGGAGATCCCGACTCTTTTCTCTCTCCTGCCTCCGAGGGATGTGCGGACCGGATGTTCTGATGGTCCGATAACATCGATTCCTCCATGTACGATGACAGATGATGAACTGAGGGCAGACTCCTTCAGCTCTCTGCTCCTTCATGAACGCTGTCTTCCACTTCCTGCTACTCTCGTCTACACGCTGACCACAACCAGCCGGTTGTGATTTTCACACTCCGACCCTTCACAATCAGATAACGTTTCCGTAATCCTGTCAGGGATTCAGGCATTTGTTTGTCGCGCAAGCCGCGGGATTCGAATGTTTCCGTCTGTCATTTCAAAGGAGTCTGTATGTCACACGAATTGAAGCCTGCTGTCCAGTCGGGCCGCAGTGTATTGTTCGGGATCATTGCCTTCATCGCAGGTCTTTTCTTCCTGCTCTGGCTGATCACGTTAGTATCCTAGGTGGTGATCGCTTCCGGAGTCAAAGGTGGACTCCGGAAGCTTCGTTGTTCACATTCTCATGAAGGCGTTTATCAATGGCTCTCCCACTTGTTCTTGTTGCAGGATGTATCGGTCTACTGTTTGCAGGAGTTCTTGCGCGTGATGTGCTCCGGCGTGACTCAGGGACACCGGCGATGTTGGAAATTGCTTCCGCGATCCGGTCGGGGGCAGAGGCATTTCTCAGGCGGCAGAACCGGACGATTGCATATCTGTCAGTCACTCTCGCTTGTCTGATCTATATCCTCTATGCGTTTGTCCGGGAGGGGACAGTTCATGATCCTGTCCCGTCAGCGACTCTTGCTTTTTGGACCACAGCCTCCTTCCTGTTCGGTGCACTTTGTTCAGTTCTTTCCGGATATATCGGGATGTGGACAGCCATACGAGCCAACATACGCACAGCCGCAGGGTCCCTGAAGGGAATGAACGAGGCGTTTCAACCGGCGCTCCGGGGTGGCGCGGTATCCGGGTTTTCAATCGTGGCCCTGAGCCTCCTCGGTGTCGCAGGCCTGTTCATCGCGGTCTCCTGGTCCGGGCTGGTACCCGACGAGACACGCATTCCCCTCCTGATTGTCGGTTATGGATTCGGGGCCAGTTTTGTCGCGCTGTTTGCCCAGCTCGGAGGCGGTATCTACACGAAGGCTGCAGATGTCGGAGCGGATCTCGTAGGAAAGATCGAGGCAGGAATTCCAGAGGACGATCCGCGCAATCCGGCTGTGATCGCCGATCTTGTGGGTGACAACGTCGGTGATTGCGCCGGCAGGGGGGCGGATCTTTTTGAGTCGACAGCCGCTGAGAATATCGGGGCGATGATTCTGGCGGCCGGTTTGTATCGTGCGAATCCGGTTTTTCATGAGAGCGGGATTCCTGCCCTCGGGGTCCTGCTCTTCCCACTGGTCGGCAGGGCGTTTGGTATTGTTGCGTCAATGATCGGAGTGCTTCTCACAAGGACCAATAATGAAGAGGACCCTATGAAAGCACTGAATAGAGGGTATGCCGTTTCTTCGTTGCTTGCGATAATTGGTTTCTATGTCGCCGCCCGGTGGTTGCTCGGAAGCGAGTACTATTTCAATTTTTTCCTCTGCAGTGTCATTGGAGTCCTCACAGCATACGCGTTCGTTCTGATCACGCAGTATTATACTGAATCGAAGTTCCGGCCTGTCCGGTCGATCGCTGATGCCTCGCGGACCGGTCCGGCGACGAATATCATTTCAGGGATCGCGGTCGGAATGGAATCAACAGCGTATCCTGTCCTCACGATCTCCATCGCGATTGTTGCCTCGTACATTCTCGGGGAGACCTCCGGTCTCTACGGCGCAGGACTTTTTGGAACTGCAGCGGCGACGATGGGGATGCTTGGGACAGCGGCATACATTCTCGCAATGGATACCTTCGGTCCGATTACTGACAACGCAGGAGGGATCATCGAGATGAGCGGGCAGCCGGAGGAAATCAGGAACCGGACAGACCGGCTCGATGCGGTGGGGAACACCACGAAGGCTCTCACCAAGGGATACGCCGTCGGCTCTGCAGCACTTGCTGCGTTTCTCCTGTTCTCGGCGTATATCGATGAAGTGAAAATCTACTATCCGTCCTTCAGTGGCGTGATCAACCTGAACAAACCTGAAGTCTTCGTCGGAGCAATGATCGGGGCCGCCCTCATTTTTCTGTTCTCTTCGCTCGCCATCAAGGCGGTCGGTAAAGCGGCGTCAACCATTATCAGCAATGTGCGCGAACAGTTCCGCTCGAATCCCGGCATCATGGCCGGAACAAGCAAACCGGATTACGGGGAGTGTGTGGATATCGCGACGAAATCGGCACTGACCCACATGGTAGTTCCCGGTTTGCTGGTTGTCCTGACGCCGGTTGTTGTCGGGGTTGCCTTCCGCTGGTTGTTCAACAGTCTGGGGCAACCCTCCCACGGCGCAAC
>JAOUDE010000150.1 GCA_029859455.1 Ignavibacteria bacterium
GATCCGGGGTTTGCAGGATCGCTCTGCTGACGCCCGGATGTATCTCGCGGCCGCAATCGGAAGCGCCGGTGATGATCGGGCGGTCCCGCGTCTCATTGAGCTGGCAACAGCGGATCCCGACTGGCGTGTGCGCGTGAATGCTATCCGCGCGTTGACGTCGATCAGCACTGATGCGGGAGGCGAGGTCATTCTTCGGCTCACTTCGGACCCGAACGAGCATGTTTCGCTCACCGCACTGGGAGCCCTGGCGAATGCCGGGCCCGGCAACGGAGGTGATGTGCGAACCGCTCTGGAGATCCTGCTCGGCGACCGTTCACGCTCTTCGCGGCAGCGGGGTGCCGCGGCGTTTGCGCTCGCCTCATTGTTCGGTGACAGCGTCTCAACCGTCCTCGATGATGCGTTTGCGGAGGGTCTTTGTCCGGAGTCGGACTATATTCGCTCGATCGGACTCATGCACGGGGATAGCGCATTCAACAGGTTGCTGTCGTTTGTGCGATCGGATGACCCGCAGTCACAACGCCATGCGCTCGATGGGTTGACTTCCGGTGCCATCCGCCCCGAGAGGATCGCTCAGGTTGAACAGGCGCTGTATCACGGGATCCAGTCAGCCGACATGGCGGTGATGACCACTGCAGCTGCCGCGCTGGAGGATTCCGTGTTTTACTCCGCCGGGACAGTAACGATGATGAGCCGCCGGCTCTCCGAACTCCATGTCCCGGATGATGTTGAAGCGATGATTGCTATGATTCAAACACTCGGATCGATCCGGTCCGGGGAGGCGAAGCCGGTGCTTCTGGAGATGCTTCAGTTCGGGGACAGAACGGTGGCCGATGAAGCCGCGAAGGCGCTCGAACGAATCGATGGGAAATCATACCTTTCCGACATTCCGGCCCGGCCAGTGGTCGGCCATACTGATTACGACTGGGCCTATCTGGAGGAGTTGCAGGGAGCGAACGTCACAGTGGAAACGCGGGCGGGAGTACTTGTGTTCGAGCTTCTTCCGGACGAGGCTCCTTTCACCTGCATGAACTTTGCACGACTGATTGAAGCGGGATTCTATGACGGACTCGTGTTTCATCGCGTCGTCCCGAATTTTGTGATTCAGGGAGGAGACCCCAGAGGTGACGGATGGGGAGGTCCCGGGTATTCGATCAGATCGGAATTCGGGACCGTCGGCTACAATCGCGGAACCGTTGGAGTTGCGAGCGCTGGGAAAGATACCGAAGGCTGTCAGTTCTTCGTCACACAGTCGAAACAACCACATCTCGACGGCCGGTACACGATCTTTGGTCGAATCAGGTCCGGGATCGAAGTTGTGGATCAGATTCAGGTGGGGGACAGGATCCTGAAGATGAGGGTAGAGAGAAGGGGGAAGTGAGGATGAGACACAAAGCTCAAATCATGAAATCATAAAATCACGAAATCATCAAATTCTCTTATTCCCTCCTCGCCTTGTACTCCTCGTACGTGCTGATATGCATCGGGTCGATCTGCCCTAGTTTCCTGAAGATTCCGGGATCAGGATAATTTGCAAAGAGTTCCGCGATTTCCAGATGCTTGGCGTCAAAGAACGCCCTCATTGCGAGGTTCCTCGGCTCTGCTTTCTTCTTCGCCTCGCCGATTTTCTCGAGGGCGGAGAGGATTCGCTCATATGCTCCGGTCGGATTAAGAGTAAGAGAATCGAGTCCCTCAAAATGATAGTTGTAACTCGCGAGGCGGACCTGGGCGAGTGAAGGCTTCAGAATATCATCGATCAGTTGGGTGCGGGTGAAATTCCCGGTCGAGTTCTGCCATCCTCCACCACTGGTTACCCGCCCGAGGCTCGCCACATCCGCCGCTTTTTGAAACCATTGCGTCCCGCCGAGGCTCTCATACGAGTCGTAGTCATAACCCAGGATCAGGAATGCATAGAAGTCAAGAAAGCTTGTGAGATCGTTGAACTGTGATGGGCTGTGGTTCAGTGGCCTGTTCGGCACATACGTGAATTCCCATGAATCATCTTTCAACCTGACCATCGGCGTGTTCTTCTCAGAACCGAGGCGTTCCCGCTGGGAGATAACTGCAACCTGGGCGGAGTAACGGTTCTCGCCAACCACTGACTGGATAAAGATGCTCAGGTTACAGCTGACCCTGATATCGGAGTCCTGTCCCCACGGATAGTTGTTCATGTAGTACTGAACCGCGGCGCCGAAATCCGCCAGCAGATCCTTGTTGGTTGTCGACACAGACTCATAGTTGACATTCACGGCGCACTCCAGCTGCTGTGCGGTTGTGCCCTGAGCAAGGATGAGGGAGGAAAGCAACAGGAGAGAGAAGGCCGGCAGTCTGGTGTTCAAACAGGCTCCTTTCGAGTGAAAAGCGAGAAGAAAACAGTTTCAATATAACCATTTCCCGCCTGAGGTCAACAAAAACCGGAAAGGCGGGACAATGCGAAACATCCTTCTCTTCGTTCTACTTGCCGGATCGGTATCCTTCGCACGATCGGCGTTTTCTCCGGGCTGGCACAATCCTGTCGCATTCGGAATGGGGGGTGCCTCGGCCGCGGTCACCGGGACCCCGCTCGGTGTCTGGTCGAACCCCGGTCTGCTTTCTCTCTCCGGCCGCTCCGCTGCGGCTGTCTTCAGCCCGGGGCGATTCGGGTTGACCGAGCTTTCATCCGGCTCGGTGATCTATATCGAGCCGACTCCCGTTGTGGCAACGGCGATCCTTGGCACCGTGTTCGGTTTCGAGTTGTACCGCGAAACGACCCTCTCTCTTGCTTTCGGGAGAGATCTGACCCAGGGCTTCCACGCTTCCGTGATCGTCCACTATTATCATCTCAGCATTTCAGGCTACGGGGCCGGATCCACCATAGGTATTTCCGCGGGCGCGTTTCTTCGGCTCCTGCCGGATCTCACGACCGGTTTTGCTCTCCGCAATCTCAACCGTCCGTTTCTGGGCGACCGGCTACCGACAGAATTTCGTATCGGTGCCGCGTATGAACCGGCCGGCGGCTTTACGATCGCTGTCGACCTGAGCAAGGACCCGCGTTTCCCTTTTGATTGCCATGTCGGTGTCCAGTACCGGTTGTTGCCGGAAATCGATCTCCGTGCGGGAGGGTCGACAGATCCGTCGACCGTCAGCGGAGGGTTCGCCGCAAGGATCGGTTCATTCGCTCTCGACTATGGCGTGAACGCTCATCCTGCCCTCGGACTCAGCCACCTTGTTGCTGTTTCGTTTTCGTTTCGATGATAACCCGGTGTCGCGTCTGGCCCTGCCTCTTTCTGCTTACCTGGTCTGTGGCAGCCGCCCAGGAGGGGAGTATCGATGAGCTGATCCCGATGGATGAGATGGATGAAGGGACGGCGTCACAGCTGCAGTGGATTCTGGACCATCCTTATGACCTGAATCAGGTGACTCCGGGACAGCTGGGATTCATTCCCGGAGTATCATCGGTCGATGCCGCACGGATCGTTCGCTACCGGAACCACCACGGCCCGTTTCGTACGGTCAGTGAACTGGATGCTGTAGAGGGTTTGACTGATGGGACGGCGGAAACGCTGCGACCGTTTGTCATTGTTCCGGAGCGGAGTGACACGCGGATGAAGGCGTTCTCCGCAGACCTTCGGGCAAGAGCCGTCAGAGACATGCAGACGCGCAGAGGTTTCGCCGAAGGAGCATATCTCGGGAGTCCCGAGAAACTCAATCTGAGGGTCCTGGCGGAGGAAGCGGGAGGGTTTGCAGGCGGAATGCTGATGGAGAAGGATGCAGGGGAACCGGAGTCACTCAGTTTTGTCACAGGTCATCTTTCGTATCACGATCCCGGGAACCGGTCCCGCATTGTGGCAGGTGACTACAGGATTGAAACCGGTCAGGGACTGGTTCTCTGGAACGGGAGCGGCCGGCGCGGGAGCGATCCGGCTGTCTCGCCGTTCCGGAAAGCGAGGGGGATCGTTCCACACCGATCGGCAGACGAGACGGGATTCTTTCGCGGAATCGCCGCTGAGACTCAGTTCGGTGGAGGATCGTTCAGTCTTCTCGGGTTTGCCTCCCGCCGGTTTCCTGCCGGCACGGCTGATTCCGCCGGGAAGGTATTGACGGTTGATGAAACCGGACTGTACAGGACTCAGGCCGAGAGGGAAAAGCGCGGAATTTTCTGTGAAGATATCGTCGGGGTGGGCATACGATTCGTTCCTGATGCGCCCTTCTCGCTTGGCTTTGCTTCCTACCGGTCGGCATTTCTTCACAGAGAGACTGGAAAGGGGGAGACCAGGATTGTCGCGGGATTGTCAGGAGGGTTCCGGTCGGACGAGTACGAACTGTTATGGGAAATTGCGGGGACGGCGGACGGCGCAGCAGCGGTCGTCATTGGCACAGAGGTTGTACCGGCACAGACAGTTTCTCTGGTGATGTCGTATCGCGGGTATCAGCCCTCGTTCCTGAACGATCATGCAGGCGGTTTCGGTACCCGGTCCGACTCAAGGAATGAAGAAGGAATGCATCTCGGGATTCTGCTCCGGCCGGCCCGGGGTATCCGACTTTCGCTCGGTTTCGAGCAGGTACGGTTTCCGGAATCGACTGGGTCCGCGGTGGTAGCGACGAGCGGGATCGACTTCGTCGGGCAGCTCGCCCTTGTTCTGACCAGGGACTCAGATATGGAGGTCAGGTTTCAAACAGGAAAGAGGGAAGAGAACGGGACTCTCGCTGATCTGGTCGGCAGGGATGTTCGTCTTCTAGCCGATGAACGGTATCAGCGGGCGAGGTTCACGTTGACACACCTCGCCATGAAGGGCGTCCGGTTCCGGAGCCGCGTCGAACTGGTCGGGATACCCGGGACACCGGTGAAAAGTGCAGAGAGCGGCATGCTCGTCTACCAGGATTGCCGCTTCCGGTCGAATTTCGGTCTGAATGTGGACGCGCGGGTGATCTTCTTCCACACCGATTCATTCCGGTCCAGAATCTATGCATTCGAGAACGATGTCAGAGGTTCCTTTTCCGTTCCCCCTTTGTTCGGCAAGGGGATGCGATGGTATCTGCTGTTGCAATACGAGCCGGCTCCCGGCTTCCGGATTGCCGTTCGTTATGCAGAGACATGGAAAGAAGGAGTGACAGAACTTGGATCAGGTTGGGGGACGATCAAGGGAGACCTGGACAATGATCTGACGATTCAAGTCGATCTGAGTCTGTAGGAATCAAACAAAGAATTGAACCGCCAGAACGTCATGACGCCAGGGGGAAGAAGCAATGAATCGAGGTCTGACTGCCCGCCGCCGTCATTCCTGGCGTCTTGGTGTCTTTGCGCTGTTCTTTCATAGAGTTTTGAACCGCCTCGGGACATGCTGCCGGGCCGAGACGGAACGATTGAATCCTCGTTCCGAGCTCAGGATTTTCGGTCTGAGTCCGTGAAGGGGAGCTTGAATCTTGTTGGTTCCTTAGGTATCTTGAAACTACATCGTGCATTGAGTGGCACCCGACAGGAGGCCTGCTATGCCAAGAACGGTCGCCCTTGTTCTCTCTTCCCTTCTCCTCCCCTCAACTCCGTTTTCGCAATGGGTCAACGAGGCGGATTCGACCGGCTTCACGCTAGCGCCATGAGTTCGAACTTCATCCATCTCTTTTCGGAAACCCGGCGCTGCTTCACTGCCGGGGTTCTTGTTCTTGCATTGTTCAACCTTTCCGGGTGCAAAGAATCTGCCGTGCAAAACCCGGACCCGCCTGACCCGGGCCCGGTACCTGATTTCTGGGAAAGCATGATGCTTCCCTCCCCCGCGACCGTTCAGGCGATCCACGCTGGGGATAGTTCGCATGTTTTTGCAGGAACCTGGGGCGACGGGCTTTTGAGGACAACCGACGCCGGACTCGGATGGGAAAACACCACCAGCGGCACTGCAGACGATATCCTCTCCATTACACAGTGTATCGATGGATCGCTGGTGATCGGCACTGACGCAGCGGTCTATCGGTCGACCGACGAAGGCAGCTCATGGGAGCTGGTGCTTGTCACCAATGCGACGGTGCGCGATGTTGCTGTCGGGGAAACGGGTGACGTTGTTGCTGTGGCGTTCGGCAGGGGGCTGTATCGCTCCACAGACAACGGAATCACATGGGCCCAGCTTCCGAACCCTCCGTCGGATACATTTCTGTGTGTTGTCGTCTCATCAGGCGGAGCGATCCTTGCCGGGACAAACATTGGCGTGTATCGAACCACTGATCTTGGCGCTTCGTGGGAAACGGTCTTCTCCACAGCCGCTGTCAATGCGCCGTCCGATATCACTCCGGGGATCGACGGGACACTCGCGACAGGGATCGGGTCGGTTGTCTATCAGTCCACGAACGATGGCGCTACCTGGATCGAAGGAACGCCAGTCTCCGCTTCTTCAGTTTCCGCGATTCTGATGTTACCGGCGCGG
>JAOUDE010000151.1 GCA_029859455.1 Ignavibacteria bacterium
TAACCCGCGGAACTCCGGACCCCTTCACCATCAGCTCGTCCACCTGCAAAAGGAGACGACGTCCCAGTACCCCGCCGGGATGGTGAAGAGCAAAATCTTCCCGGCTGAACCTCCGCTTGTCAAGAAGTGCCATGGCGAGTGCATCACCAAGGACCAGCGTGACCGTCGTGGAAGAGGTGGGGGCCAGGTCGTGCGGACAGGCTTCTTCCTGCACGGAGGCATCCAGAACGACGGTCGATTCTCCTGCCAGCATCGAGGTCTTCTTTCCAACCAGAGAAATGATCGGAAGCCCCAGTCTCCTGAACATAGGCAGCAGGGTGGCCAGCTCCGGTGTATCGCCGCTTTTGGAAATACAGACCACAACATCTTCACGGCGGATCATCCCGAGGTCCCCGTGCATTGCGTCGTTCGGATGGAGGAACATTGCCGGTGTACCGGTGGAGTTCAATGTTCCGACTATCTTGCGTGCAATATTGCCGGATTTTCCAACGCCGGTGACAACCACCCGCCCCTGGCATTCGAACAGGATCGTGACGGCATCCGCAAAAGAGCCGTCAATCCGCGCCCCGAGTGCGGCCACTGCCTCTCCTTCGATCCGGACCACCTCTTTTCCGCGGCGGATGATCTCTTCCCGGTCATTCATGATTGGGATCCTGAACGCATAATGGTCGAGACGAACCGGCCCCATCTCGATCGCCGTTTCGGAGGCGGGTCGGCCGGGAGGACAATTTTCGGATGAATACGGTTGTACGCTGAAAAAGCATCACGCAGACTTCCATCGTTGTGCCGATCGAGTGACTCGAAGAATGAAGCGGGGTTCAGAGCCACCGAGGGATCCTTTTCTCTTTCAATCATCATCAGTTCACCGTGTAATCCTGTCACAGGAATCAACCGGTTGGTCAGAAGCCGGGTGTGGTGAAGCCAGATCCTCCTGTCGGCGGCGGCAATAACCAGGATGTCGGTCTCTGTCAACGTCACTTCCCGCACCGGTTGGCCGGATGAAGGAGAAGGCTGGCCCGGTTTCCAGGAAGAATAGGTCCACGACCTGCCGGACCCGGAGGGCACCGGAGGTCCGGACATCAGCTCAACGTCGATCTGAGCGTCCAGCTTCTCCCGGACGGTGACCGACCAGGCGGCGTCCTCATTGTTGATCATACCGAAAGCGAACACCGGAGTCAGCGGTGAATCGTGATCCGCCTCAAGCGGAGGAGCTCCGAGGATCAGATGACCTGCACCTCTTCGCCCCTGTGCGATGACGCTCATCGCCTGAATATCTTCTCTGTACTCGCGATACCCCCGCGCATCGAGCGGCAGCACGAAGAGAAGCATCTCACGCTCACCGACCGCGATTGCTCTCGGATAGCGCCCGTTTGCATTCATTGTCACGTTCCTTCTTCCCGGAACCGTTCGACTGATGCATGGATCGCCTTCACCTGTCTGATGACATTCTCCAGCTGGTCCAGAGGGAGCTGTGACGCGGCATCGCTGAGTGCCGATGCCGGGTCCGGGTGGACCTCGAGAAACAGTCCGTCACACCCGGCGCCGATTGCCGCCCGTGCCAGAGGAAGAATGAACTCCGGGTTACCGGAAGACGCGCCCGAACTGTCCTGGGAAGGAAGCTGGACCGAATGGGTCGCGTCAAAGAAGACCGGAAAACCGAGTGCACGCAAGAGAGGAAATGAACGCATATCCACAACAAGGTTGTGGTAGCCAAACGTCGTTCCCCGTTCGGTCAGAAACAGATGGCGGTTACCGGTTCGGGTCACCTTCTCGGCTGCGAACTTCATATCCGAGGGAGCCATGAACTGGCCCTTCTTGATATTGACAGCCCGGCCGGTTTCTCCTGCGGCCTGCAGCAGGTCGGTTTGCCTGGAAAGGAACGCCGGAATCTGAAGCACGTCGGCGACCTCAGCGACCGTGGCCGCTTCATGCGCTTCGTGGATGTCCGTCAGCACCGGAACACCGATCCCGGTCTTCGCCTCCTCAAGAATCTTCAGTCCTTCGTCTGTCCCGATTCCCGTGAACCCGCGGGAGGAGGTCCTGTTCGCTTTCCGAAAGGAGGACTTGAAGATGACCTGAAGGCCGTGTGCCAGGGCGGTTTTCTTCACCGCCTCTGCCGTCTTCATCACCAGATCGCGACTTTCGATAACGCATGGCCCCGCAATGAGGACAAGTGGTGCGCCCTTGCCGGACTCGATTCTGAAACGGGATGAGTTCATGGTACCCGGGAGTGTGTCCGGGCCTGCAGCCCCGGAAAGGCATGTCGTTGTGAGAATACACGCATGGAATTGCCGCCTCCATGATAGGGAAAAATAAGAGACAAAAAAAGGGGGGGGCGGCGGGGGCACGCTTGGAATTTCATCCGTTCATGTGTACCCTGATGCTGCATGCAAGCATACGGTCTGGCATATGGCAAGATCAACCTCGGCCTCAGAATTCTCGGAAAACGTGAGGATGGTTATCATGATATTGAAACCATCTTCCACAGGATCCGGCTTGCTGACCGGCTCGAGTTCACAAAGGCAGAGGATGTCTCTATTGAGTGCTCTCATCCTGAAGTACCGACGGACGCAAGGAATCTCTGCTATCAGGCGGTCACACGCCTTCAGGAGGTTACCGGGAATCAGTCCGGGGTTCGGATTGCGTTGCAGAAAAACATTCCGGTCGGCGCAGGCCTCGGAGGCGGAAGCGCTGATGCTGCTCTTGTCCTCCGGTTGCTCCCCCGTCTCTGGAAGAGGTCGATTTCCGAGGACGTTTGTCACTCCATAGCGGCAGACCTTGGCTCAGACGTCCCGTTTTTTCTCGGCAGCTCGAGTGCCCACGGTACAGGAAGGGGTGAACGTTTGACGTTTCACCAGCTTGCGCTCCCATTCACGGTCGTGGTCTGTTTTCCAGGAACCATCGTGTCGACGCGGGAGGCTTACGCTCGTATCCATGAGTACAAAGCGTGGAAGCCGGGAATGCTGTGGAACGAGTTCGGGCAGTTTCTCAACGAAGGAGCCGATTGCGGTTGCCTCGGGAATGATTTCGAGCCGTTGTTGTTCGGATCACATCCGGAAATCCGGAACGTGAAGACTCTCATGCTCGACCAGGGAGCACAGTGTGCGTTTCTTTCAGGAAGCGGTTCTGCCGTGTATGGCCTCTTTGCAGAACCCGCGCACGCAGCGAAAGCGGCCAACATGCTTACCGGACGGTATCCGCTCGTCCATGTGACACCTTCCGGCTTCGTTCCACCTCCGGATCGGCTGGTTTCTTGATTCTCCTTCTTCATCTCTTTATATTGAGCCGAAACCACTGACGGATAACCTTGCGGACATCCCCCGCCTCTCGTTTCGCAGTTCAACTATTCTTTGTTTCCGTGCTCTTTCCGGCCGCGGGACATGGTTCCTTCATGACCTCCCCTGATTCATCCGAGACATTCACGGCGCCGACCGCGCCGGCTCTGCCCTCCGCTGGCCCTCTGCTGTTCCCGGCATTCTCCCGGCAATCGGATACCTCGTCCACCCTTGACGCATCGGTGCTCCCGTTTCTCGGCGTCAGATCCCCGGGTGAAATCATCGGCCTGAGCCAGGGAAGCTACCTGAGGGATCCGAACGTGGAAGGCCAGTATCAGCAGTTGAATTTCCGGGGAATTGACTGGAGAGGAGTTTCCTTTACCGTGGACGGACGGCTCATGAACGACCCGGCTTCCGGCGTCTACAACCCGTATCATTTTCCTACGGACTACATCGAGCGGCTTGAAATCATACCGGGGCCGCGCTCATTCCTGTTCGGACTGAATGGCGCCGGTGGCGCTGTCAACGTTGTGACGCGGCAGTTCGACTCCTTCAGGCCGAACTCAAAAATCAACTACTTCGAAGGATCACACGGCTCAGGCTACTTTGATGGAGGCATCAGTCAGAATGTTTCTAACCGGATCAATGCCACAATTGGACTCCAGAGCCGGTCTACCGACGGTCGGTATGCGAACAGTGCGAGCGAAGCCTGGAACAGCAGAGCACGGATCCGGTACCGCCTTGGTGACAGGTCCTTCCTCCTTCTGTCCCACTACCTGACCAGCACAAAAACGCAATTGAACGGAGGTATTGCACCAGATCCGACCAGTGTTGCGAACGCGTTCTTTCCACTCTCAACAGATGTTCGAAACCTGGATTCCTATGAGAAGATCACGCGCAATGATGTCGATCTGTCGTTTGTCGGTTTCTTCTTCAATGATTCGGCCAGTTCCTCGAGGCTGACCCTTTACTACTCGAACAACCTCCGGGAATACAGGGATGAGAACGCAGGCACCCCGCCGAATGCATTGTTCATACAATCCGATCACAGATCATCCTGGATGGGAGCGGTCCTCACCCAACGGTTCGAACAGAGCTTCCACCGGTTCACCATCAACGCGAACCTGGAACTCCGCCAGATCGAAGGAAGTCCCAATCTCGGCCGGCGGAGAAACACCATTGGAAGCATCAGTGCCCTCGAGGAGATCTTTCCGGTGGACTTCGTGACCGTGGCGGGATATGCCCGGTACGATCGGTACCTGAACACAGACTACATCGGTTTCGGCGCAGATGCCCGCCTCTTTCTCGGAGGCGGACTTTCGCTCTTCGGCGGGGGGTCATTCTCCCAGCGTTTCCCGAACTACCAGGAGCTGTACTGGACGGACAGCACCGTTTCGAGGAGCGGAACGTTGCAGCAGGAGGAACACACGCAGACCGAGATCGGGATAGAATTCACCAATGAAGAATGGATCTCCGTCAGACTTGCGGCATTCCATCGCCGGGTCGTTCATCCGATCCTGTTCCTTCCCTTTGGTACAGATTTTGTCTTTCCCGGGGTCGCCATGACCAATGGTGCGGATCTGGTCAACCGCGGATTTGACTTCCGTTTCTGGTTGCGGGTGTGGTTTCTCTACGTTGAAGGAACCGGGCTCTATCTTTCACGGTCTTCTGATTCTCCCGTCACAGCGGAATACCCGGAGTTCTCCGCGACCGGAGGTCTTTACTTCTGGGAGCGCCTTTTCGGCAACCATCTGAATCTGAAAACCGGTTTCCGGGCGAGGGTCCAAACGGGACAGACCGGAACAGCGTTCAATCCGGAAATACTCGCGTACGTACAGAACGCGGATCAACCGCTTTCCGCCGGAGCCGGCGTCGACTTTGTACTGATCGGTCGGATCGGCGACGCACATATCCATCTGATCTGGGAGAATATCATCGAGTCTCAGTATTTCGCCACTCCATACTACCCGGTCAGCGACCGGGCGATCAGGTTCGGCCTCTCCTGGACATTTCTCGACTAGTGGGAAGGGGTTCCGAAATCGTAACGGTCTTCGGCAGTGCGTCACCCCTGCCGGATTCTCCGGCATACAACCTGGCCTTTGAACTTGGAGCCGCCCTCGCCCGGGCTCAGCTGACAGTATGCAACGGCGGGTATGGCGGAACGATGGAAGCCGGTGCGCGCGGGGCGAAGAGCGCGGGCGGAGCAACGATCGGCATCATCACCGACTTCTACCCGAAGAAACAGGCGAACGAATGGATCGACACGGTTTTTCGGACGGCGGATGCTCCCGAACGGCTTCTTTCGCTGGTCCGAACGGGGAATGCATTCGTCGTTCTCCCCGGCGGCACCGGCACACTGCTGGAACTTGCAGCGGTGTGGGAGTTTATGAACAAAGGTATTATCGGTCCGCGGCCTGTTGTGCTTCTTGGAGGGTTCTGGAACCGTCTCGTGGAGGGGGTCCGTTCACACCTTCTGCTGGAAGGAAGAGCGGACGCGTCCCGGCTGATACAGGTTGCGGAAAGCTGTGAGGAATGTGTCGCAATGATCACGCAAACACTGCGAGGAGGTATCCATGGATCAGGAACGTAAGTTGCTGCTTTCGCTTCTGGATGAGGGGTATTCGCGTCAGACGTGGCATGGACCGAATCTCCGGGGATCTCTTCGCGGGCTGACTCTGAGTGAAGCGGTCTGGCGTCCGCGTCCGGGCCGGCACAACATCTGGGAGATCGCCGTCCACGCGGCATACTGGAAATATGCTGTGAGGCGGCGGATTCTTGGAGAGAAGCGGGGATCCTTCCCGCTCGAGGGAAGCAACTGGTTCCGGAGGCCGACACACACCAGCCGACACGCATGGAAGGAAGACATGGATCTCCTGAGAGAGATGCACCTCCTGCTGGTGGACGCGGTCACCAACATACCGGTTTCTCAGTTTCGCACAACACCATCCGGCAGCAAGGTGAGCAATCTTCGCCAGATCTACGGCGTAGCGATGCATGACGTCTATCATGCGGGACAGATCCAGCTGCTGAAGCGGCTGCAACGTAAAGGATGATTCGCATGACAACGTCTCTTCAACCGTGGCTCTGTTCCGAAAGCGGATCCTGAA
>JAOUDE010000152.1 GCA_029859455.1 Ignavibacteria bacterium
GGGGAATCCTGGCAATGGCCGAGAATTGGCTCCAGACAGCCTGTGGATTCAGATCTTTGGTCACTTCAGACACGGTCGTATCCTCTCTTCGTGAATAATCAAGAACAAAAAGGTCGCATTGAGCAGAGGCCGGAGGGCTTGATACAAATGGTCCAGAAAATATAACTGAATTCGCTCTATCCTGCAACCGGATAAAAGGAGATTCTGGGTCACTCCTCGATCCCCGGGGGAGGTTTTCTGGACGCCTTGATGCGGGACCGCACTCTCTTTGCACGGATCCGGGCCTCTTTGGATCCTCTCGATGGAGCCGTTGGCCGTCTCTTTTTCTCCGGTGCGAGAGCTTCCCGGAGAAGGAAAGCGAACCGTTCTGCGAGATGCTCCTTGTTCCTGTGTTGGCTCCGCCCTCCACGTTCGACCAGGCGAAGAACGCCGCGCCGATCGATCCTGTTCCCGAGCCGGGCGATCAGCCGCTGACGCTGTCTATCACCCAGCGATTCAGATGTCCGGACATTGAACGACAGAGAAACAGCTGTTTCGACCTTGTTCACATGCTGCCCCCCCGGGCCTCCGCTTCTCATGAACCTGAACCGGACCTCCGAGAGAGGGATCTCAAGCCCCTCCTGAATCGATATCCCTTTCGGCACGGTCGTCATCCCCCGCCTCTCATTGCTCACGACGGAGGATGGTAATCTGCCAGATAAGCGTTCGGTCCGAGAAGACCGGTTTGAGACCTGACTGAACCGCGAGATCGAGAAGCAGGTCGGGGTCGTGATAGAACGGATAGAACGACCACCGGAGCAGGCGTCCCAGACGATTCATGAACCGGAACGAAATGGCAGAAAGAAGCGAAGTCGACGGGTATGAGAGCGCAAGGAAGTCTCCGGACCTGGAGGCTGCTTTCTGAATCAGCTTTTCCGGAAATTCATAACAGCAAAGGACCTTGTCGAGTATGACAATGTCCGCCGGTTGCTTCGAAGGCTCCTGCTCGAGAAAATCCCCCTGCCGGTAAACAACACGTGACTCGTGACCCATAGAGCGCGCAAGATCACGCGCCTGGTCCAGCATTCCGGAGGAAACATCGATCCCCTCCGCAGATGCAGCACCGCGGTCGAGAAGTGTCAGGTGGACATCACCAGAGCCGCAGCCGACATCGAGGATGGTCTTTCCCTGCAGATCATGAGAAGTAAGAGCTTCGATCAGAACCTTCGATGGTTTGTCGGGTCCTTTCCTCCTGAAACGCCTTGCATACCGTGCGGCGGATTTCGAAAAGAACCTGTCCATTCCCGAAGTGGTGCAGCAGGAACTCACCTTCCGTTCCCCCCTGCATTCGGTTCAGCGACCGTTCCTTCGCGCAGGAGATTCTCGAAAACCTCCGGTTCGGTCGTTGGAAGCTGACAGACGTAGTCCCGGCACAGATACACGGTTGGCTTGTTGTCGATCCGGGTGAGCTTCCCGGCGAATGGAAGGAACCGCGCGGTAAGAGATGAAGGGCCAGGGTCTTCGATCAGCATCGTCAACGATGCAGGGAGCATGTTCTTGTCGATGGCGGAGAGAAACGAGGCGACCCCGGGTTCGTCTTTCTTCCCAACGATCAGTATCTGTGTCATCTTCGCAACCGAGAAATCGAGGGCGATAACCATTTGCGGCATCACGGAAGGCTGTTGATTCAACACTCTGGCCGCGGCGGTGAGTGACTCCGTCGCTATCCCCCTCCAGTGATCATTATCGGTCATATCAGCAAGTTTCAAAAGAAGTCCTGTGGCGACCGAGTTTCCGGTCGGCTCAGCCCCGTCATACATTTCCTTCATTCTAACGAGAACCGTGGAATCGTTTCCGCTCGTATCGTAGAAGCCACCGCCTTCCTGATCATGAAAGCGGTCGACAACCTGCTGTGCCAGATGGATCGACCTGTCCAGCCAGTCCAGATCAAATGTCGCTTCGTAGAGATCGAGAAACCCCTGTCCGAGCAGGGAATAATCCTCCAGGTTCGCGTCAAACGCCGCTTCCCCGTCCCTAAAGCGTCTCATCAGCAATCCGGATTCCTGATCATACAGCTTCTCCATGATGAAACGCGCGGACCTCTCAGCAGCACTCCGGTAGCCCTCTTCGCCCAGTATCCTTGAAGCTCTCGCGAATGCACTGATCATCATCCCGTTCCAGGAGGTCAGGATCTTGTCGTCCAGATGCGGATGTGGTCGCCCGTCCCGAGTTGTCAGCAATTTCTTCCTCGCCTGATCAATTCTGCTGCTCAGTTCCGTCGGGGTAATCCCCAGTCGTGACGCGATGGTCTGCGGCGACTCCGGAACAAACAGAATGTTCTTTCCGGTGAATTCATTCTGAGGGTCTGCCAGTGCATTCCCGTCAGGCCGAATCCCGAAGTACACCGATGCAGCTGCAAATTCTTCATCCGTCAGCACACTCTTCAGCTCGTCCTGAGTCCAGACGTAGAATGCTCCCTCTCCCTTCTCCTCCGGATTCTCCGGGAACGGACTGTCAGCATCCTCGGCGGAATAAAAACCGCCGGCCGGATCGGTCATATCCCGGATGACATACTCCAGAATTTCATGGACGACCGTTGCATAGGCATCATTGCCCGTCAACTGGTACAGTTCCAGATACGCGATCGCCAGCTGTGCCTGGTCATAGAGCATCTTCTCGAAATGGGGGACCCGCCACTGCCCATCCACGGAGTAGCGATGAAATCCTCCCCCGATATGATCATACACTCCACCGCGCGCCATCATCATGAGGCTCTTTTCCATTATCTCGAGCGCTTTCGCGTTGCCGGTACGAATATGGTGACGGCTCAGGAAGCTGAAGACCACCGGCCGGGGAAACTTCGGGCCGGCACCAAAGCCACCGAACTCAGCATCGTATGTCCCTTCGATCTGGCGAAAACACGAATCGGCTATTCCAACGGCGAGCGCTGTCGGCTCGCCGCCGGCGGCAGACTGCCGCAGGTACTCTGTCAGTCCATCTGAAGATTCGATGATCTTTTCCCTCTGGTTCGTCCAGACGGTGTGGATCCGGTTGAGAAGTTCCGGAAATCCGATCCGGCCATAACGGTTCTCCGGAGGAAAATAGGTCCCTCCGTAAAAGGGCTTGAGATCGGGCGTCAGGAACATCGACATCGGCCATCCTCCTCCCTGTCCCATCCCCTGCAGGGCAGTCATGTAGACCTTATCGATATCCGGACGTTCTTCCCTGTCCACCTTGATACAGATGAAATATTCGTTCATCATCGCCGCGATCGAATCATTCTCGAACGATTCATGCTCCATCACGTGGCACCAGTGGCAGGTCGAATATCCGACCGAGAGAAAGATAGGCTTCTCTTCCTGCCGGGCCCTTGCAAACGCTTCCTCACCCCAGGGGTACCAGTCAACCGGGTTAAACGCATGCTGAAGCAGGTAGGGGCTCTTTTCGTTGATCAGCCTGTTCGCTCTTTTTCCTTCTTCCATCATCTTCCTGACATATTGATCGATAGAGCCGTCTCTTCCTGTGTCACTGGCCTGGCACCCACCCACCAGGAGGAACGCTCCAAGAATTGCTGCTAGAACTGATACTTGACGCATCCGGTATGATACAAAGACCTGATCCTTGTTCCAACCGGCCTTCGGCCGGTCCATTGGGCCGTACCCCACTGGTGTGACACCAACCTCCATTTTTTGTATATTCAACCTTCACAAGCACCTCTGTTCTATGACTCCAACCATACTCTGGCTCGGATTTGTTCTCGGACTCCGTCATGCGCTCGATGCTGACCACCTTGCGGCGGTTGCAACCATTGTCAGTAAACGGCAAAACATCCGGGATTCCTCCCGCGTCGGCCTCCTCTGGGGAATCGGACATACCGTTGTGCTGCTCGGTGCCGGCGTCTCTCTCCTTCTTTTCGATGTCGAAATTCCTCCTCCCATTTCATCATTGGTCGAACTGACGGTCGCTTCCGTCCTGGTCCTTATGGGCTTGCGCCTGCTGATCAGGTTGAAACAAGGGGGAAGGATCCATCTTCATCCTCACACACACGGGGAGTTCGTACATAGCCACCCGCATCTCCACGAGCCGGGAAGCGAACGGGACGCGCATACCCACTCAATTCTGGGACGTCTGAACCTGCGGCAGGAAGGAAGCCGGGCATCGTTGATGCTCGGAATGCTCCATGGATTGGCCGGAAGTGCCGGATTGATGCTCATGCTCACAGCAACCATTGATGACACCGCCACCGGCCTCATGTATATCGCTCTATTCGGACTGGGGTCCGTCGGCGGAATGTGTGTCATGAGTATACTGATCGGGCTTCCGCTGCTTCATCGCGGGAAGCATCAGAAGACGATTCAACTGGTTGTCCAAACAACCGCCGGAATCAGCGGTATCCTGGTCGGCATTTTCCTGGGTGTGGAAACCTGGATGAAGGGAGGATTTTTTTAGACCGGGCCGCCCCTATCCGTTCTGAGGGCAATTGATTCTTGCGGGACGATTGGCTATCTTTGTGTGTGAAACCGGGGCTGTAGCTCAGCTGGGAGAGCGCGTGAATGGCATTCACGAGGTCAGGGGTTCGATCCCCCTCAGCTCCACAAGAGCAATTGACGATTTGATGAGCGGATCATTTGATCATTTGGGGTGAAACATCACTTCAGCTTATGAATAACAGCTTCCGCCATCTCTGCAGTCCCTACCCCACTTGTTGAGTTCAGATCTCTCGTTACATTCTTTCCTTCGCTGATCACTGCGGTCAATGCACGCTCTATTCTCGCGGCATGCTCGTTCTCCCCGAGGTGTCGAAGCATCATGACTCCTCCCAGAAGCAAAGCGGTGGGGTTGGCAATATTTTTTCCCGCTATATCAGGCGCGCTCCCGTGAACCGCTTCAAAGATTGCCGCATCCTTCCCTATGTTGGCTCCCGGTGCCAGGCCGAGACCTCCGACCAGTCCGGACGCCAGATCTGACAGAATATCCCCGAAGAGGTTCGTGGTCACAACAATATCGAACTGATGCGGATCGAGCACCATCTGCATCGCCATATTGTCAATGATCTTTTCGTCAAGTTCAACATCGCTGAATTCGCTGCTGATGGCGCGGGCCACCTCAAGGAACATTCCGCTTGTCAGTTTCAGGATATTGGCCTTGTGTGCCACAGTCACCTTCTTCCGGCCGTGCGTCCTTGCATACTCGAAGGCAAACCTGATCACACGTTCGGAACCAACGCGGGAAATCCGTCCTACCATTTCCGCAACGTTCTTTTCAGGATCGGCGTACCGCTCCTCGCCGATGTAGAGTCCCTCTGTATTCTCCCGGATTATCGTCAGGTCGATATCAGAATAGCGTGAATTCACCCCCGCGAAGCTTCTGACCGGCCGGAGATTGACATAGAGGTCGAACTCCTTCCTGAGAGCGACATTGATGCTTCGAAACCCTGAGCCAACCGGCGTCGTGAGAGGCCCCTTCAGAGCCACCCTCGTGCTCCTGATTGAATCGAGCACCGACGAATCCAGGGGCGTTCCATGTTTCTCCATGCCGGAAACACCGGCGGACACCCGGTCCCACCTCACCGCGAGTCCTGACGCTTCAACGATTTTCACAACAGCACCGGTGATGGACGGACCGATGCCGTCACCGGGGATGAGGGTTATCGTGTGCATACGTAGTTCAGATAGATGATAGACGAAAGAGGAAAGCTGTCAGTTCTGGCGTTCGAATGTGCGGACGAGGTCGTTGGCCGGTCCCTGTTCGCGCAGGTGGCACGGGACACAGATGCCGCCGCGGCTTTCGACTGAGTAGAACACTCTGCCATCAGGATATAGCTCAGCCCAGATCCAGTTGTTGCCGGCCAGAGCGTTTCCGCTGTCTTTCTCCATGATCGCAAAGAGTGTCGTTTCCCCGCTTACGATGATCTCTTTGAAGATGATCGAGCCGTTCGGGAAGGCGGTTCCTGGCGGCAGAATTCCGTTCTGGAGCGCCCCGGCAGCTGCTGCGTTCATGCTCACTTTGACCAATGGCTGATGAGCATTCGATCCGTTCAGGGTTCCGCTCGTAACAGAATCTGCGTTCGGGAAGAGGGAATACGCCGTGAACGGGTCTGTCCGCGTTACACGCAGGAACAGTGCTTCATCAGGAGAAACTCCCACACCCGGCTGGCCGGCAGAATCTTCCTCACAGCCTGTCAGGGATGGAAGAATCACAAGGGTGATGGAACCAAAAACAATGAGTAGAGACGTCATCCGCACGGACAAACATAACAAATACGAATGGAACATCAAAGAAGCGCTATGAGACCGGAGATGTGTGCGACACCGCTCTCATAAAGAAACCGGTCCCTTAGCTGACGTCGACAACACTGACCTGCCCCCCAAAAAGTGATCCATTTCGTATTATAGGAA
>JAOUDE010000153.1 GCA_029859455.1 Ignavibacteria bacterium
GGGCCTTTATAAGGACAGACCTGCGGCTCTCGCATCGATCCGCGCGCTGCATGATGAGTACGCAAAGGAGTTCCGGTCGGTCTTATCACAGGAAACCTACCAGCGATCCGCACTGCACGGCCGCGCAGTCGCAAAGGCGGTTCAGCAGTGGTCCAAGACCGACGGATACAAGCAATACAATGCTTGCGCATACACGCCACCGGTGGGCAAGGGCCTGTGGATCCCCACACCGCCGAACTATGCACCGGCCCTTCAACCGTGCTGGGGCATGCTGAGAACATCTGCGACTCCGGACGGAAGCTACAGCGATCCCGGACCTCCCCCGGAATATTCAGAAGTCCCGGGCACGCCGTTCTATATCGAGGCAGAAGAGGTCCTGAATACGGTTGCCAACCTGACACAGGAACAACTGGACATCGCATTGTTCTGGTCGGATGATCCGGGAACAACGGGAACTCCTCCGGGACATTCGATCTCCATCTGCCGCCAGATCATCGAACAGGAAGGGATCATGCTGGACGGAGCGGCTGAAGCGTATGCGAGAGTCGGACTCGCCGTTCACGATGCGTTCATCAATTGCTGGTGGAGCAAATACGAACACAACCTGCTCCGGCCCGTCACCTACATCCGGAATCTGTGGGACCCGGACTGGCTTCCGCCGCTGGGAACTCCCCCGTTCCCGGAATATACATCCGGTCACTCCGTCCAATCCGGAGCCGCGTTCCAGGTCATGACGGATATGTGGGGTGATATTCCTTTCACGGACCACACACATGATGCCCGCGGGCTCGCACCACGCTCGTTCAATACTTTCTTCGAAGCAGCCGAGGAAGCCGCCATCTCCCGGTTGTATGGTGGTATTCACTACCGGGCCGCCATTGACCTCGGGGTAACCCAGGGAATGCTGGTCGGTTCCGCTGTGAGCGCTCTTGACTGGCACAGCGTTGCATCGGTCGTCGCAACAACGCGCTAGCAATCAGTCATCACCAGCACTTCTTACCCCATCCCCGTCGGATCACCCGGCGGGGATTCTTTTTTTGACTTTCATCTCCCTGTTTGATATGTTGTCTGCGAACTGTTAGGGGTGTTCCGGCGGCGCCGGGACTGAGACAAGACCCTTGAACCTGATCTGGATCATGCCAGCGTAGGAAAACGGTTAAGCGAGACCTTGTGCCTTCCCGAACCGTTTCCTCCTGGAATCGGTTTTTTCCTATGGACGGCATCATGAAATATCTTTTCCTCTTTTTTCTTCCCTCTTCCCTCTGTTTTCACATGGCTCGCTCCCAGGAAGCTGCTGAGCCCGACACCATCTACCAGCTTTCGCCCGTTACGGTGACAGCGACACAGGCGGTTCCCCGACTCACACCGGTCACATTCTCCGATCTCGGCAAGGAGGAGCTCCGGGAGCGATACTCGGTACAGGATATCCCGGTCCTTCTTTCCGACCTCCCCTCCATGACCACGTATTCCGAGGGTGGAAACGGCATCGGCTACAACTATATCAACCTCCGCGGATTCGATCAGAGGCGCCTTTCGATTATGGTCAACGGCATTCCGCAGAATGATCCGGAGGACCACAACGTCTACTGGATCGACCTGCCCGACCTGCTTGCCAGTACCGGCAGTATTCAGGTCCAGCGCGGAGCCGGAAATGCGTTCTATGGTCCGCCCGCGATCGGGGGATCGATCAATCTGGTCACCAATCCGTTCGACCGGGAACCCGGGGTGCAGTTCGAATCGATGTTCGGGTTTCAGGAGTTCGGCGACAGCTCCGGTTCGTTTCTTCTGTCGACCGAAAAATACTCCGCCTCTGTCCAGTCAGGCCTGATCGACAACCGCTACATGCTCTACGGACGGCTCTCGACGATCCGGAGCGACGGCTACAGGCAGAATTCATGGGTCGATTACGACTCGTATTTTCTCGGAGCTGTCCGGGTCGACGAAACGATGACCACGAAATTCCATTTCTTCGGCGGCCCGATCTCAGACGGACTCGTGTATTACGGACTCCCGAAATTCGTGAATGAGAACCGGACCCTCCGCCGCCAGAACCTGACGTATTGGGAAACCGATTCAACAAATCGGCAATACACGGTCACCGCGCCCCGACGACCTCAGGAAATCGAGAATTTTTCCCAGCCGCATTACGAATTGCTGCACGACTGGCAGATTTCGGAGTCGGTCATGCTTCACAACACGCTCTTCTATTATACGGGAGACGGGTTCTTCAACTACGATGCATCATGGGCAGACACATCGATGCTTCGTCTCGGCTATAGCTACGGGATCCCCACCGACCGGAACCCCGTCAATACACTGGTCCAGGCGTATGTCGGCAACCGGCAATGGGGCTGGCTTCCGAGGGCTGATATTTCGCATGAGGGCGGAACCCTCACGGTCGGAGCCGAACTCCGGAGGCATCGTTCAACCCATTGGGGAAAAATCAACTTCGCCGAAGACCTGCCGCCGGACTATGATCCGGATTACACGTTCTATGAGTACAACGGAGAGAAGGATATCGTTTCACTGTTCGCTCATGAGCTGTTTCATCCCGCGGATGATCTGACTCTGATGGCGGACCTCCAGCTGGTCTACAACCGGTACGGGATACGGAATGAAAAATATCTCGGCAACTCGTTTGACATCAGATACTGGTTCCTGAATCCGCGGGCTGGAATCAACTACAACGTCAGTGACCGAACGAACATGTATCTGTCAGTCGGCTATACCTCGCGCGAACCGAGGCTCCGGAACCTCTACGCAGCGGAGGATTCATGGTTCGGGGCGACACCGCAGTTCGCGGCTGATACGACGGGTGGGGTGATCCGGTATGATTTCTCAGATCCCCTGGTGACACCTGAGCGGCTTCTGAACGTTGAAGTGGGAGGAAGTTACCGGGCCGGGGCAGTCACGGTGAACCTGAATCTCTACTGGATGGAATTCACCGATGAGTTGGTAAAAAGCGGCCAGGTTGATATCTTCGGCCAGCCGGTGACCGGCAACGCGGACCGGACACGACATATCGGCCTGGAACTGGACGGGGCGATCGATCTTCCGGGTAATCTGACCCTCAGCGGCAACATGACCCTCTCGCGCAACCGACTGATCAGCTACCGGATCATCAATGACACAGGATCGCCGGTCACTCTGGACGGCAATCCGATCGCCGGGTTCCCCGACTTCCTGGCAAACCTGAGGCTGAGACACAGCGCCGGGCCGGTTTCGACTTCGGTTCTGATGAAGCATGTCGGTTCATTTCATACTGATAACTTCAGGAACGCAATGAACCGGAACGATGCATTCACTGTCTTCAACTTCGAGGCGATGTATGAAACTCCTGCCATCTGGGATATCCGGTTCCTGCTCCGTGCGGAGGTACGCAACCTGATGAACACGCTCTACTTCAGCAACGGTGAGGGGAACGCATTCTTCCCGGCCGCGGAAAGAAATTACCTCATCGGTATCACGGCAAGGATCTGAGCATGAACGCACTCCTGTTCTGCAACGGCGAGCCCCCTTCCGGAAGACTCTGCCGATCATTGGCCGGGAAAGCTGACTTCATCCTCGCGGCTGACGGCGGGGCGAATATTGCGAGGCGATATGGCATCCGGCCCGACTGTATCATCGGCGACCTCGACTCCATCACACCGGGGACACGCCGGTTCTTCCGGAACACGGAAACGGTCCGGGTTCCGACACAGGAGAGCACTGATTTTGAAAAGGCGCTCGCCTTCCTCAGAAAGAAGGGTGTTGCGGAAGTAACGATCGTCGGCGCGACCGGGAAACGTCTCGACTTCACGCTGGGCAACCTTGCCTCCTTCTGGAAGTTTACAAGAAACTTCGGGGTCACGTTTGCCGGAGACAACTGGACTGCCTGTCCGGTGGGGCGCAGGACCACCCTTCGCGCCCGGAGAGGGACAACGGTGAGCCTTCTGCCGTTCGGCGCCTGCTCCGGGATCACACTCCGCGGTCTCCGCTATCCCCTCCGCAATGCCACCATGCGTCCCGGCGACATCGGGGTCAGCAACGTGGTTAAGCGCTCTCCGTTCTCGGTGAGTGTCCGGCGCGGCAGGATGCTGCTGATCATGATCCCCCGATGATGACCTTCTCTTCAGAGGACTATCTTATCCTGGTCGCTTACTTCGTTCTTGTTCTCGTGATTGGTTTTGTTGCTTCACGGAAACAAAGCAGTACGACCGGCTTCCTCCTGGCCGGGCGAACGCTGACACTTCCGTTGTTCGTCATGACGCTCGTCTCCTCATGGTACGGCGGCATCCTGGGCGTCGGTGAGTTCTCCTATCTTTACGGCATCTCAAACTGGATTGTTCAGGGTCTCCCTTACTACCTCTTTGCGATCCTGTTCGCATTCCTTCTCGCGGGGCGGATCCGCGCGACGAGTCTTCACACCATTCCGGAGCACCTTGGAGCAACGTATGATGCGAAGACCGCGCTCCTCGGGGCAGGACTCACCTTCCTTCTCACCTCACCGGCACCGTACATCCTGATGATCGGGATCCTGCTCCAGGTTGTCCTGGGGTGGTCACTGACCGTTTGCCTGATTGTCGGAACAGTCGTAACCACCGCCTATCTTTTCACGGGCGGTTTCCGGGCCGATGTGTACACGGACATGGTCGAGTTCGTCGTGATGTTCCTTGGCTTCGGGATCGCTGTTCCGTACGCATTCATCGAGCTTGGTGGTTTTTCGTTCGTCAGTGAAAATGTCCCGCCGTCGCATCTTACCTGGCACGGCGGAAATTCATGGCAGTTCATAGCGGTCTGGTTTCTGATCGCGCTCTGGACACTGGTCGACCCGGCGTTTCATCAGCGATGCTACGCGGCGCGCGATGAGAAAACGGCGAGGAACGGCATCCTGCTTTCGATACCGTTCTGGTTCCTGTTTGATGCACTCACCGCTGCCACCGGCCTGTATGCGCGGGCCGCAATGCCGGAGATAGCAGACCCGGTGATGGCGTTCCCTCTGTTTGCTGAGCTTCTGCTTCCGCCGGTGCTCAAGGGATTGTTTTTTGCAGGGATGCTGGCAACGGTGATGTCCACACTGAACACGATGACCTTCATCTCCGGCACGACGCTCGGCCATGACATCCTGGGTCGTCTGACACCGGGACTGGCGAAGGGGAACAACGGCACACGGATCGGTCTATTGGTCACCGCAGTTGTTGGAATCGTCCTCTGTCTTCTTGTTCCATCAGTGATCGGGCTCTGGTACGTCATCGGCACGACGATCATCCCGGGACTGCTGATCCCGGTTGTCACCGGTTACTTTCCCCGCCTGAGACTCAGCGCTCCCTTCGCGTTTGCCACAATGCTCTCCGGCTGGCTTGTTTCAACAGCATGGCTCCTCGCCGGGTGGAGCGGCTCATTTGCCGATACAGAGGCATATCCGCTCGGTATTGAACCGATGTTCCCCGGCCTGGTCGCGGCGGGCGTTGTGTGGGTGGCGGGAAGGCTGAGGTAGGGGCTGACCAGGGGAAAACCGCTAAGACGCAAAGGAAGAAGGAAGGATCAAGGATTTCTTTCTTCTTGGCGTCTCCGCGTCTTTGCGGTTTTCTTTCATCCACGACGCAATCACGGACTCCGCCGCTGCCTCGCCACCTCATACAGCAACACAGCACTCGCCGACGAGACATTCAAAGAGTCGGTCTGGTTCTCCATCGGAATACTGACGAACAGGTCGCATGCATCCCGTACTGGCTGGCGGAGCCCCGACTCCTCGCTTCCGAGAATCAGACAGCATCCTCTCTCCCATGAGACTCTGCCAATCGGTGCGCTTCCCTCCGGGTCTGTGCCGATAACCGGGATACCGCGCCTCTTCAGGACCGCGAGATCGTCCGCGAGGTTACCGGAGTGACAGACAGGAACCCGGAACACCGTTCCCATCGAGTTTCTGACAGCCCTGCGGAGATACGGACTGCTTGACGTTTCCCCCACAAGAATCGCGTCCACACCGAAGCCCGCGCAGTTCCGAACCACAACACCGACATTCTCCGCATTCATCAGACCGTCGAGCGCAACAATGAATGGGCGCTCCCCGCTGCCGATCGATTCTCGATCCGGCTCCGGCGGTACCTTCGCAACTGCCATGATCCCCTGATGCATGCGGTAGCCGACAATCTCCGAGAGCAGTTCCTTCGGCCCGAGATAGATATCGGCTGAGATCTGTTCGTACCGGGGCTCGGTTCCGCGCAGGGTTCCATCCCACTCGGGCGTAAGCAGGAAAGAGAGAACATCCAGTCCGGAAGCAATCAGTCTCCGAACCACCTTCTCGCCGTCTGCCACAAAGATTCCCTGGTCGATATGATCCACTGGCCTCCGGAGTGTCCGGTAGACCTGAAGATCAGGAATGCCGAGTG
>JAOUDE010000154.1 GCA_029859455.1 Ignavibacteria bacterium
TTCGGACTCTCCCCTTGCTCTACGTCGGCCGGCGGCGGACACCCACTGCGTCCGTCATCGCTCCGATTTCATGATGATGAAACGTTTCCGCACCGATCAACCAACAAACCACAACCTGAGGAGCAACAGATGAAGTACCTTGGAACCATGTTCCTACTCGCCTCGATGGCTACAATTGGATTTGCGCAAACGGCGCCTGTCCCCCAGCATGTTGTGCCGTATCATCTTGCAAGCGGCATTCACAACGGCCCTGCCGGCGACGCGAATGCGGCGCTCGTCTACAACGAAGTTGTCCAGGTGCCCAACACACCCTGGAACAGGATCCGTTTCACCGCCGCCTATCTGGGTGAATCCAGCTATCTGGTCCTTCGATCCCTGAGGGATGGGATAACCCAAACCCTTGATGCCGAAGCCCTCGAGACGTGGGGAAACACGACCGCGTACTTCAACGGTGACGCGATCGAACTTCAACTCTACGTCGGAGCAGGCGACACCGATGTGTTTGTCGAAGTCGGCGAGGTCATCAGCGGCGAGTTCCTTCCTGGTGACACGCCGGAATCACAGTGTGGACCCGTGGACGACCGGATTCCATCCGCCGATGCACGTGCGGCTCGGCTCCTCGATATCGGGTGTACTGCCTGGTTGATCTGCGACGGGCGGTTCATCTCCGCCGGTCATTGCCTTTCATCGAGCACCCTTATCGACGTCGTGCAATTCAACGTCCCCCCTTCTCTTCCGAACGGTACGATTCAGCATCCCGGACCGGAGGATCAGTACACGTATGTAACCAACTCACGCATTTATACGAACGGTGGTGTCGGAAACGACTGGGGCGTCTTTGAAGTGAATACCAATACCACCACCGGCCTCACGGCTCTCGAAGCACAGGGGGACCACTTCGAACTTGTCCAGAATCTAACGACCCCGACAATCCGGATTACCGGCTATGGTGTCGACTTCAACAACGGAGACCGGAATCAGACCCAGCAGACACATGCGGGTCCGAACGCGGCCTCATCCGGAACGACGATGCGGTATCAGACTGATACCGAGGGAGGAAACTCGGGGAGTCCGGTGATCGATGAAGCCACCAACAGCGCGCTTGGTGTTCATACCCATGGCGGCTGCACCACCGGAGGAGGAGGAAACAACAGCGGAACAAGCCTCTTTCATGCAGCCTTCTGGGCTGAGGTCGGTAACCTGAGCTGTCCGGGCGGCTCCGAGATTCAGTGCGACGACATTTTCTTCTTCCAGGCGCGTTGCAACGCGTCCGGTGTTGCGCAGGCAATGGTGAAGATTACCGGTGACTACGCAGGCGAAACGATCACATTTGAGGTTGACGGAGACCCGGTCCAGGTCACCCTTCTAAGCCGCAACGGTGTGTCCATCGGGAAAATGGGGGTGCCTGGTGTCGGCGTCGGCTCACATACGGTGGAAATGGTCGACCCGGCATGCTTCGATCCGATCGAGATCACCTGCGCCGTCAACAACCGCGCGACCGCCGAATGGGATGCGATCTGGGCCGAGTACGAAGCGATGGAACAGGCTGCACTCACAACGCCGACAGAGACTCGACTTCTGGGCAACTACCCGAACCCGTTCAATCCCTCGACGACAATCAGCTATAGTGTCGGCGAAGCAACATGGGTCACCCTCAAGGTCTTCAACACCCTCGGCCAGGAAGTCGCTACACTGGTCGACTCCTACCAGGATACCGGTTCACGGACAGCCGTATGGAACGGCCTTAACGCCTACGGTCAGAGGGTTTCCAGCGGTCTTTATATCTACCGTCTCAGCGCAGGCAACAACATTGCGACGGGACGGATGTTGCTGACCAAGTAAAACAGACTCTCAACAAAACGGGTTCACCCTGGATGGTGGACCCGTTGTTGTATCCCCCAATGAGTTGAAAAGGAGAATTACCGGATGACACATTTCACAACATTGCTCTGTGTGTTCCTGTTGGTTGCTGGTATATCAGACTCTTCCCTCTTTGCACAGGGAAGCGCCAATGTTTCGCTGATCGCCCATATCGATGACTACAACACCTATAATGATTGCTGGGGATATACGGCCCCTGACGGTCGGGAGTATGCACTGCTGGGCGTCACCAACGGCACAAGCATTATCGATATCACGGACTCCGGCAATGAATACGAGGTCACATTCATTCCGAGCAGCAACTCGACATGGAAGGACATCAAGACCTACCGGCATTATGCGTATACGGTAACCGAATCAGGCGGGGGTCTTCAGATCATTGATCTTGCCGATCTTCCGAACAGCGCCACTCATATCGGGTCCTACACCAATTTCACCACATCCCACAACATCTATGTCGATACAACGCAGGCCCTGTTATTTGCAGAGGGAAGCGGAGGGGTCGCGGTCAGGATTCTCTCATTGGCGGACCCTGAAAACCCTGTTCAACTTTCGACATTCGGTATCGAATGTCACGATGTTTTCGCTGAAGACGGCCTGGCGTACGTCGCGGAAGGATTCAGCGGCTCGATTGGCATTTACAGCTATGCAAATCCTTCCTCCCCTCAACTCGTCGACCGCATCAATATTCCCTCGGCCGGTTATGTCCATAACACATGGAATACGAGTGACGGAAACTATCTGATGTCGACCGAAGAAACAACCGGAAAGACCGTGAAGATGTGGGACATCCAGGATCTCGGCAATCCCGATATCCTCTCCACGTATCTTGGCCCGAGCCGGGTCGCGCACAATGTTACCATCAAGGGTGACTCAGCATATATCTCCCACTATGCTGACGGACTCATTGTTCTGGATATCAGCGATAAGGACAACATCACTGAAATCGCGAACTACGACACTCATAACAGCACAGGGGGATTCAACGGTGCATGGGGAGTGTTTCCGTTCTTCGCATCCGGGAAGATCCTGATCTCTGACATCAGCAACGGATTGTTCATCTTTGAGCTCGAGGGGTCTACCGGTGGTGGAATTCCCTGCAACGAGATCACAACATTCCAGGCACGCTGTAATCAGTCCGGGGTGGTTCAGACCCGTGTATTGCTGAATAATTCCACTCAATACGCAGGAGAAACTGTCGAATGGCTTATTGACGGAGAACTGTACTCCGTGATCCTCGGAACAAACGGGACACATTCCAGGGCCCAGCTTTCAGTATCCGGGCTTGGAGCAGGAACACACTCAGTGGAACTGGTCACACCTGCGTCCTGCTTCGATCCGGTCGATGTTGTGTGTGCTTCAGGGTCAGCGCGCGCGGAAGCAGACTGGGATGAGGATTCCTGGACACTGGGATCCGGGGAGATCTCTGAGGCAGCGACGAAACCCCTTGTTACCGGCCTGACCGGAAACTACCCGAACCCGTTCAACCCGGTAACAACGATCAACTACGCTCTCAGCGAGGATGACTGGGTGTCACTGAAGGTTTATAACACGCTTGGACAGGAAGTTGCTGTCCTTGTGAACGGCTTCCAGCAGGCCGGATTGAAATCAGCTGTGTGGGATGTCAGAAACGGATTCGACCGGAACGTGGCGAGCGGAATCTATTTCGCGAGGCTGGCAGTCGGGCCGAACGTAACGATCCAGAAGATGATGTTCCTTAAATAGCAACGAACCTATACTTCGGAGGTACCATGAAATCAACCATTGTTTTCCTGCTCGCGGCAGGGGCTCTCTTCTGCTCGGGAATAACACGGGCAGAGAGCAGCAGGATCCACCCGTATCTGCAGGGAGTCATCGAGTCTGCCCCGGCCACCCAATTTGTTGATGTGTATGCGGTCCTGGGCGACAGAGTGAAGGCTTCAGACCTTGCAATCCGTACTTCCGGAATGAAGCGAAAAGCGCGTCAGAGTGAAGTGGTCCGGATTCTGAAGGATCATTCCGCGTCGACACGGGGTGCGGTGGAATCGTTCCTGCGTCAGGCGGAGAGCTCCGGAATGGTCAGAGACATTACCATCATCTGGGCAATCAACACGATCTCCTTCTCCGCAACACCGGCAATCATTGAAGAAGTGAGCGCGAAATTCCCGGAACTCGAACGGATCCACTTCGATCCGAAGTTCCCTGAAGAACAGCTCGTGGATGACAATGGTATCTCCAAACGAAACGCTGAGACAGGCGCCCAGGTCAGTCCGATCATGGCCCCTCAGATCGGGCTCACCCTCATCAATGCGCCGGCAGTATGGGCCGAAGGGGACTCGGGAGCCGGCGTGATCGTCGCGAACATCGATACAGGATGCGACTGGGACCACTCCGACCTGGTTCGCAATATGTGGAACAATCTGGGTGAGGATGCCAACGGAAATAATGCGACAATCATCTGGAACGGTGCCAGCTGGGTCTTCGATCCGGGCGATGTGAACGGAATCGATGATGACGGCAACGGCCATGTCGACGATTTCCTCGGGTGGGACTATGTCGGCAACGATAACAATCCATCCGGCGGAGCGAGCCATGGAACATCGACATCAGGAATTGTCGCAGGTGACGGAACCGGAGGAACACAAACCGGTGTCGCTCCCCGTGCGAAACTGATGATCCTCGAACCGAATGGCGAAGCAAGTGTCTGGACCGCGATGCAGTATGCGATCGACAAGGGAGCCGATATTACAACAAGCTCTCTCAGCTACAAATGGTATTTCAATCCACAGCCGAACTATCCAATGTGGCGTGAAATGACCGATCTGGAACTCGCAGCGGGCATGGTGCATACGAACTCCACAAGCAATGACGGAGGCCTGTTCAGCATCGCTCCGATCCCCTACAATATCTCGGCACCCGGAAATTCCCCGCCATCCTGGATTCATCCGGACCAGACCCTGGTGGGCGGACTCAGCTCCGTGATCGGTGCGGGGAACGTAGAGGCATCGACCGATATCATTGCCACGTCATCGCCGTATGGTCCTTCTGCCTGGGAGGATATTCAGTCGGTTCATCCCGGCTATCCCTTTGCGATGCCGGCAGGATATCAGGATTATCCTTTCGAAACGGTTCCCGGGGCTATCGGCCTCCTGAAACCTGATGTTTCGGCACCAGGCAACGGGACCACGTCGACCCGTGAAGGGGGTGGATACTCCACCTTCAGCGGTACGTCCGGCGCAACGCCACATGTCGCAGGAACAGCAGCTCTTCTGCTGGGAGCAAACCCGAACCTGGAGCCTGCCGATGTCAGCAGAATCATCCAAACCACGGCGGTCGAAAAAGGAGCAGCCGGGAAAGATAACAGGTACGGAGCAGGCAGAATTGATGCGTATGCTGCATACCTGGAAGCGATTGGCACAGGGGGCAGTATCCCGTGCAGTGACATCGTGTTCTTCAACGCCCGCTGCAACGGCTCCGGCACGGCGCAGGCAATGGTCAAGCTCCTTGGTGACTACGGAGGGGAGATCGTTACTCTGGACTATGACGGTGTCCCCCAGGAAGTGACCCTTATGTCGGACGGCAGCCGGTCGATCGGTCGCCTCGCGATTCAGAATGCAGGGATCGGTATGCACACGATCGAAATGGTCGATCCTGCAGGGTGCTTCGATCCGATTGATTTCGAGTGCACCGTGACTGCCCGTGCCGATGCAGAGTGGGATGCGATCTGGCAGGAGTATGAGAAGATGGAACAGAGCACCTTTGTTCCCTCCGAAACGAAGCTGACCGGAAACTACCCGAATCCGTTCAACCCGTCAACCACCATCAGCTATAACATCGGCGACGCGGCACATGTGACGATGAAGATCTACAACACTCTGGGCCAGGAAGTGGCCACACTCGTCAACCAGTTGGTGAATGAAGGCCGACACACCGTTTCATGGAACGGAACGAATTCCTATGGGGCGGGAGTCGCAAGCGGACTCTATATCGTCCGCCTGACAGCGGGGAGCCATGTGAGTACGCAGCGGATCCTGTTGATGAAGTAAGCACGAATCACCGTTTGTTATAGGCCCTCCGGACCGGCGTTGCCGGTCAGAGGGCCTTGTGTTAACCTGGGGAAAAACTATGTTGACCGGTAATCGGACCACGATCTTCCTGATGCTGTCGTTCCTTGCAGCGGCGTCGCTCCGGGCTCAGTCTGGCCCTGCCCATGTGGCGGCCCTCTTTGATTCGGAGCAAACAGCCCTTCGGAGTGCGATCTCTCTGACTGTCGCCGGCAACTACCTGTACGTTGCGAGTTTTGCGGAAGATGGAATCCAGATCATCGATATAACCGATCCCTCCGAGCCTGTTCCGGTTGCCGCCTTTTATGATAACGCGGCAACCGCGCTCGATGGAGCCCGATGGATCGAGGTCCAGGGATCGTATGCTTATGTGGCA
>JAOUDE010000155.1 GCA_029859455.1 Ignavibacteria bacterium
ATAAAGACCACGCGTACGTAGTCACCATACTTGTCGCCGAAAAACATCTTGACGCCGGGGATAGCCCGGGCCTTCTCAAGAGGCATGTCTTCTTCCGTGTGGACGGTGATCCTCTGGGCCACCTTCTCGTTGACCAGGTCTTCGACCGCTTTCAGTTCGTCAGAGGTCAGTTTCGCGAAATGTGGAAAATCAAACCGGAGCCGGTCCGGGGCAACGAGCGATCCCTGCTGTTGGACATGCGGGCCGAGGACGCGCCTGAGCGACTCATGGAGCAGGTGTGTCGCGCTGTGGTGGCGTTCAATACTCCTGCGGCGGGATGTGTCGACTGCAGCTTCGACACGAATACCCGCTTCCTGGAGCGGCGGACGATCAAGCACCATGATATGAGTGCCGTGTTGCCTTGTCACGTCGATCACGTTGTATGTGTCCGCTCCGATCTTCACGGTGCCCGTGTCGCTTACCTGCCCACCGGAAGCAGCATAGAATGGTGTCTGATCGAGGACAAGTCGGTTCCCTGAGCTGTCCAGGACAGTCGCCACGGCCGTCAGGACATGGTAGCCGACGAATTTGCTTCCGTCGACCTTCAGGCCGGATCCCAAATCCTCATCAGCTGCCGCTGCCGTTCCTGACGCTCCCCGTGACCGCTCCCGCTGTTCCTCCATCAGCTGCCTGAATTCCTGATGGTCAACCCGCATCCCGCGTTCCGTTGCGAGGACATCGGTCAGATCCGGAGGAAATCCGAATGTGTCATACAGCTTGAAAGCCGCGGAGCCGGGAAAGACACGGGTTGAACCAACCGACGCACTCACCGTTTCAAAGATCTCCAGTCCCTTGTCGAGTGTGAGATTGAAACTTTCCTCTTCGGCGTTGACCACCCGTTCCACATGGGAAGAAGAATCCCTGAGCTCGGGAAAACCATCGTCCATCGCCTTCTGAACGGATGGAACCAGAGCATGGATGAAGGGCTCCTTCATTCCGAGAGTTCGCCCGAATCTGGCCGCTCTCCGGAGTATCCGCCTGAGCACATATCCGCGCCCCTCGTTGCCGGGCAGGGCCCCGTCCGAGATCGCGAAGGTGAGCATCCTGACATGATCGGCGATCACGCGCATGGCGACGGCGGCCTCCGGATCACGGTAGGACTTGCCTGTGATCTGTTCGATGTCTCCGATCAGCGGGCTGAACAGGTCGGTGTCGTAGTTCGAATCTTTGTTCTGCAGGACCGCACAGATCCGCTCAAATCCCATCCCCGTATCCACATGTCGTTCCGGAAGCAGTTCCAGATCTCCCGAGGCGGTCCGGTTATTCTGGATGAAAACCAGGTTCCAGATTTCCATGACGGAAGGGTCGCCCTGATTGACCAGTCGTCTTCCGGACCGGTCCGGCGTCCGGTCGATATGAATTTCGGAACAAGGTCCGCACGGTCCGGTCTCGCCCATTTCCCAGAAGTTATCCTTTTTGCCGAACCGAAGGACATTGTCGGGGGCGATGTCAGTGACATCCTTCCAGAGTTGTTCCGCTTCGTCGTCATCTTCATACACTGTCGCGTACAGTCGGGTCCGGTCAAGGCCCCAAACCTCTGTGAGCAACTCCCAGGCCCATATGATTGCTTCTCGTTTGTAATAGTCGCCAAACGACCAGTTTCCGAGCATCTCGAAGAAGGTGTGATGATACGTGTCCCGGCCGACTTCTTCGAGATCGTTGTGTTTTCCGCTGACCCTGATACACTTCTGTGAGTCCACTGCGCGTCGATATTCACGGGACCCTGTTCCCAGGAAGACATCCTTGAACTGATTCATCCCGGCGTTCGTGAAAAGGAGTGTGGGATCTCCATGAGGGATCACAGGGGCGCTTGGTACAACGCGGTGATCGCGGTCCCTGAAGAATGTGAGAAAGCTGTTCCGAATTTCCTGTGATGTCATCATGGATGGGGTCGTTTTGGTAGCGAAGAACTACATTTCGATCTGGGTCATCAGCTGTATCTCTTCCAGGATATTGCTGACTTCCATGCAGCGAATGAGCTCACCTGAGTAAACCACTGCCTTCCCGTTGTTGTGAGCTTCTGCGGCGAGTCCTTCTGCGCGGGCCTGAGTGCACCGGAGTGCCTTGATGAGCTGCCCGATTACTTCATCAAATGTGTGGATGTCATCGTTGAAAAGTATAACCTTTGCAGGTTCGCCGGTGACGACATCTTCCTCGGATTCGACGGTCGATTGCGGGTTTTCGTTCATTTCGTCCATTACAACTTTCAAATCTACCAAAAACCGTCTTGGATTGCAATCAGCCATGCGGGCAGGTACTGTCCTGTCCAAATGGACAGTACCTGCGGGCATCGCCGGTGATGCCGCGTTGCGATCCACGCAGCAACAAAGTCCCCGTAATCCGGTCAAATCACCACCCGGAGGTTGCAAGGATTTTCAACTCTCCGTATATTACCTGTCTACTTCAGTTACGATTCTTGCATGCTTATACTATCAGGACCGCTGTATGATATTTGATCTGGATATGATCAGGAAGTTCTATTCAGCTTTTCCTGGCCGGGTTCTCAAGGCCAGGAAGCTTGCAGGCCGCCCGTTGACTCTGACGGAGAAGATCCTGTATGCGCATGTGGAACGGATGCCCGCAACACCCCCGGATCGGGGGAGCACTTATGTCGATTTCCTGCCTGACCGTGTCGGTATGCAGGATGCGACAGCACAGATGGCGCTCCTGCAGTTCATGTCGGCCGGAATCCCGAAGGTGGCGGTTCCGTCGACGGTCCATTGTGATCACCTGATCCAGGCAGAGGTAGGGGCCGGGATCGATCTGGCCAGGGCAAATGTGGAAAACAGGGAGGTGTACGACTTTCTGACCGATGTTTCATCCAGGCACGGTATCGGATTCTGGAAACCCGGAGCGGGGATCATCCACCAGGTAATTCTTGAGAAATATGCCTTCCCTGGCGGAATGATGATCGGGACGGACTCTCATACACCAAACGCCGGCGGACTCGGGATGCTTGCGATCGGTGTCGGCGGTGCCGATGCAGTCGATGTCATGGCCGGGATGACATGGGAACTGAAATTCCCGAAAGTGATCGGAGTTCACCTGAAAGGGTCCCTGAATGGATGGACTTCCGCGAAGGATGTGATTCTGAAGGTTGCCGGAATTCTCACGGTGAAGGGCGGGACCGGAGCGGTCGTCGAATATTTCGGTGATGGAACCCTGTCGGTCTCCTGCACCGGGAAGGGGACCATTTGCAACATGGGTGCCGAGATCGGCGCAACGACATCGGTGTTCCCCTACGATCACAGAATGGAAGCGTATCTGGAATTGACGGGCAGGAAAAAGGTCGCTGCTCTCGCAAAGAAGGTGCATGCTGATCTCCGACCTGATCCGGAGGTTCTGCAATCGCCGGAACGCTACTATGATCAGGTGATTGAAATAGACCTCTCGCGTCTCGAACCGATGGTGAACGGACCTTTCTCCCCGGACCGGGCGTGGCCTCTTTCCGAATTTGCAGACGCCGTTCGCGAGAACAACTTCCCGGAGGAATTGCGGGTCGCTCTGATCGGCAGCTGCACGAATTCCAGTTATGAAGATATCGAGCGGGCGACACACATTGCCCGCCAGGCCCTTGCCAGAGGTCTTCGAACCCGTTCGGAATTCACGATTACGCCAGGGTCGGAGCAGATCCGTGCGACGATCGAACGCGACGGACACCTGGAGATCCTGACCGAGGTTGGCGGCAAGGTCCTTGCCAATGCCTGCGGTCCCTGCATCGGTCAATGGAAACGATATGACGTGCAAAAGGGTGACCGCAATTCGATCATTACCTCGTTCAACAGAAATTTTGCAGGCCGGAACGATGCGAATCCGGATACCCACGCGTTCGTTGCGAGCCCGGAAATTGTCACTGCCTTCGCTCTTGCGGGCCGGCTCACATTCAACCCGATGACCGATCACCTGGAAACCGTCGACGGGGAAGAGGTTCTTCTCGAACCGCCGACGGGAGAAGAACTGCCACCGCATGGCTTCTCGGAGGGTGAGCAGGGATATGTTCCTCCGGCCGGAACCAGACACAGGAAGCCGGTCCAGATAGCTCCTTCGAGTGACAGATTGCAGGTCCTTTCGCCCTTCCCGGCTTGGGACCGGAAGGATATCACGGATACGCCCGTTCTTCTTAAGGCAAAGGGGAAGTGCACAACTGACCATATTTCTCCCGCAGGAAAGTGGCTCCGTTTCCGGGGACATCTTGATAATATTTCCGATAACATGTTTAGCGGGGCGGTGAACGCCTTTACTGGGGAGATCGGGAAGGGGAAGAACGTTATCGATGGGGGCGAAGGGGAGTTTTCATCGATCGCGCGGGCATACAAGAAGAATGGCGTCGGATGGGTGGTCATCGGTGACGAGAATTATGGTGAGGGCTCAAGCCGCGAGCATGCAGCGATGGAGCCCCGATGGCTTGGAGGAAGAGCGATTATCGTAAAGAGTTTCGCGAGAATTCATGAAACAAACCTAAAGAAACAGGGGATGCTCCCCCTGACCTTCTCCAATCCGTCAGATTACGATCTGATCAGAGAGGATGACCGGCTGTCCATTACGGGGCTGAAAACATTTGCACCGGGGAGGCCGCTCAGGCTGATCGTCCGTCACTCCGACGGGACAATTGATGAAGCTGTGCTCGGCCACACGTTTAACGGTAATCAGATCGAGTGGTTCAAGGCAGGGAGCGCACTGAACCTCATTGCCTCAACTCAAAAGAAAAAAAAGAAAAATGCCGCCCGGAAAGCTCCCCGGAAGGCTGTGCGGAAACGCAGTCCATCCGGAGCGGGAGGATCGAAAGCCACCTCAGGAGGAAGGAAGAAGAAGGCTTCAAAGCAAGCCGGAAAGAAGCCTGTGCGGGGAAGGAACCGCAAGAGGAAATAAGACGTTTGGAACTGAAACTACAAGAATTGAAAGGGAAAAAGAACGATGAGATATCATCCGGAAATGATTCAACCGTTTCGTGATGAACTGACACGGATCGGGTTCCGTGAAATGAAGACGGAAAAGGATGTCGATGACGGAGTGGCGCTGAAGGGGACGAACTTCATCGTCATCAACTCCGTTTGCGGATGTGCGGCAGGAAAGGCCCGGCCGGGGATCGGAATGGCGCTTCAACAGGCAAAGGCGAAGCCGGATCATCTTACGACAGTATTCGCTGGAGGGGACGTGGAAGCGACCGCACGACTCAGGGAGCATCTTGGAAGCATTCCGCCATCCTCACCATCAATGGCGCTTTTCAAAGATGGCAAACTGGTTCACTTCGTACCGCGGTTCCAGATTGAGAGCAGGGACGCGAACCAGATCTCGAACCACCTCGTTGAGGTCTTCGAGGAGTTCTGTGGAAACCCTGTCGAGTCACGATAGGTTTGTTCAGACTGTGGCATGGTCCTTGCGATACTCTATGTAGAACAGGTTGGAGGACCATCCTGGATAATCCCAAAATCAATCAAAAACAGTCACTTTTAACAATTTTCGGAGGTTGTATGAATAGGTTTCTTGTAGCGATCACAGTACTCACTGTCTGTTTTGCTGGACAGTCTGTGTACGCCCAGGATGCGGAGACAGCGGAAACTCCTGACGTCAAGACTGAGACGAACAAGCAGTCGGAGCAGATTGACGCGAAGAAGGATGAGTTCAATACGAAGATGGAAGCGCGTGAGGCAGAACTGAAGGAAGCTGCCGGTAGCGATCCTGCGAAGAAGGCCGAGATCAAGGCTCAGATGGAGGCTGAAAAGGCTGAGTACAAATCTCAGATGAAGGAGCAGATGGAGCAGGAGCAGATGGAAAAGAAGAAGATGGAAAAGGGCCAGGCCACGAGCAAGGACAAAGTGAATGACAAAGTGAGCCAGAGCTCCGCTGCCAAGGAAGCCGAACTCCGCGAGAAAGCGGGCGACGATCCCGAAGCAAGGGAGCGCGCCAAGAGCCAGATGAAGGAATATGAGAGTGGTAAGAAGGACGCAGGGAAGGAAAAGGCTTCAAAGAATTCTTCCACGAAGAGCGGTCAGAAGTCGAAGACCAAGAAAGACGACAACCGCTGATCGTAACACATTTCGTGAACAAAGGGGCGGCACCTGTGTGTCGCCCTTTTTTTTATCCCGTCGCACTCCCCATGTTGACCACAACTCTTCCGGTGACACCTCCCCTCAGGATCTGATCGATGTATGTTTGATCGAGTCCCGTAAGGGATGTCTCCGTTGCGAGGTTCTCAAGGTTGTCCGGCTTCCACTCGGTTGCCAGATGA
>JAOUDE010000156.1 GCA_029859455.1 Ignavibacteria bacterium
ACCAGTATCTGATCGACAAAGGGTACAGCATCGGGTTCACCGAGATTACCGGCTGGTGGAAAGACACCGGGAAGCCGAGCGACCTTCTCGAGGCGAACAGACTGGTTCTGGATTCGCTGGCGTCGACTGTTCACGGCGAGGTGGATACACGGTCGACCATCGCGGGAAAAGTGGTGGTCGGCAAGGGGTCGGCAATCATCAACAGTGTGGTGCGGGGACCTGTGATGATCGGTGAAAACTGTGTCATCGAGGACTCGTTCGTCGGCCCGTATTCGTCGATCGGCGACAAAACGATCATCAAGAAGAGCGAGGTGGAATACAGTATCATTCTCCGTGATTGCAGGATTCTGAATGTTGGAATCCGGCTGGAGGGAAGCATCCTCGGCAACGACGTCGAAGTGGTGGAAGCTGTCGGAAGGCCGAGGGTTCACCGGTTCATGATCGGAGATCAGAGCAGGGTTGAGGTCGCCTGAGACGAACGAATCTGCTTCCGTAAACAAACGAAGGAAATTTCGAATGGTGAATACTCCCCCGACTGAAACGCTCATGGTGCGTGTCGACAGCCGGATCGGTTTCGTGACCATAAACCGGCCGGACAAGATGAATGCCCTGAATCAACGGGTTCGCGCCGACCTCCGTTCGGTGTTTGGCTACCTGAAGACCAGTCCGGATGTCGATATTGTCATTATCACCGGGGCCGGACAAAAAGCATTTGCGGCCGGAACAGATATCTCCGAACTGAAATCGCTGACAAATGAGAGCGGACGCGAATTCTCAGCAAGTGGTCAGAGCGTGCTCAATCTGATCGAAAACCTCGGTAAACCTGTGATTGCAGCGATCAACGGCTATGCCCTTGGCGGCGGATTCGAGCTTGCTCTTGCCTGTCACATACGCCTGGCATCGGAAGACGCCCGTCTTGGCCTTCCGGAAGTGAACCTGGGGCTGATTCCCGGATATGGGGGGACGCAACGGCTCGGACAGCTCATCGGAACCGGCAGGGCACTTGAAATGATACTGACCGGAGACCACATCGATGCAAGGGAAGCACTCCGTATCGGCCTGATCAACAGGGTTGTCCCGAAGCAGGATCTTGCGGCTGCGGCAGAGGACCTTGCCCGCACCATTTCGCGAAAGGGACAACTGGCAATCCGGATGGCGCTGAAGGCGGTTGGTGTGACACGAGAGGTGAATCTCACGGACGGTCAGGCGCTCGAAGCTTCCCTCTTCGGCATCTGTTGTGCATCTGACGATGCGAAGGAAGGGACTGCTGCATTTCTCGAGAAAAGAAAACCGGAGTTCAGGAACCGCTAGCATGTGGAATGCAGAGCTGGTCGTGCGGGGAGCGCTGGTTGTTCTTCTCCTGGCTCTTTCTTCCCTCCTGTACTGGGATATGGGGTCCGGACGTCCGCAGGATCGTTTCAGGCCTCCGCACGAAACAATACGCGAAGCGGTCGACGCGGCTGTCGACTCTCTCCTCGTTTCATACCGGATTGATCGAACAGGGGAGAAGAAATGGACGGTCAAAAGCAAGGGTGGGACACCGCTCAGAATCGAGCGACGAGTCCTGATTCCGGCCGATCTCGTCACCCTTCTCTTCAACCGTGACCTCGGCATTGCGGTCCGTAGATACGGCGGCCACGTTGTGGGGACAGAGAGAACACGGGAAAGTGTCGTTGTTCTCCATGTGGTTGTCGGGGGAATGACCCTTCACACAATCTCGCTCGAACATCTTCCGATGGAAGCAATCATGACACAGAGACAGAGGATATGACAGACAAGAAAAGCGGACAGAAGACAAAGGCAGAACCGCGACAATCCGGTAATCCCGTGATGGACAAGATTGTTTCCCTCTGTAAGCGGAGGGGGTTCATCTTCCCGTCGAGCGAAATCTATGGAGGTCTGAACGGATGCTGGGACTACGGGCCTCTGGGTGTCGACCTCCTGAAGAATATCAAGGACCAGTGGTGGAACGCGATGACATTCCGGGAGGATGTGGAGGGGCTCGACGCATCCATTCTGATGCATCCGCGCGTCTGGGAGGCTTCAGGACATGTCGAGAATTTTACCGATCCGATGGTTGACTGCAAGGAGTGCAAGGCAAGGTTCCGGGCCGACCAGATTACGGGCTTGGCGTGCGGAAGCCGTGCTTACAAGGGGCGCATGGCAGAGAAATGCCAGGCAGAAGGGAAATTCACGGCACCCCGGCGGTTCAATCTGATGTTCAAAACCTTTCTGGGGCCGGTTGAAGAGTCCGGCTCAGTCGTTTACCTTCGGCCTGAGACCGCTCAGGGAATCTTTGTCAATTTCCTCAATGTCCAGGTTTCTTCCCGACAGAAAGTTCCTTTCGGAATCGCCCAGATCGGGAAAGCATTTCGCAATGAGATCAACACGAAGAATTTCCTTTTTCGAACGAGGGAATTCGAGCAGATGGAGATGCAGTTCTTCGTTCAGCCGGGGCAGGATGAACAATGGTTCGGGTACTGGAAAGAGCAAAGGATGGAGTGGTTCCATGCGCTCGGCCTGAGGAAGGAGAAGCTGCGCTATCACCGTCACGAAGCGGACAGCCTCGCTCACTATGCCAAGGACGCCTTCGATATCGAGTACGAGTTTCCGTTCGGATGGGGTGAGATCGAGGGAATTCACAACCGGACTGATTTCGATCTGTCACGCCATGAAGAGTTTTCAGGAAAAACATTGACGTACTACGACGATGCGAACAAGAACAGGTTCAGACCATATATCATCGAAACGTCTGCCGGTGCGAGCAGGTCATTCATGGCGTTTTTGATCGATGCTTATCACGAAGAGGAGGCTCCAACGGCCGACGGAAAGACTGAGACCAGGACTGTGATGAAATTCCATCCCCGGCTTGCCCCGATCAAAGCTGCAATCTTCCCTCTCGTGAACCGCGACGGGATGCCAGAGATCGCCCGGGGAATTGTCACTGAGCTTCGCAGTCATTTCCGCGTGTTCTATGACGAGGGTGGCGCGGTCGGAAGGAGGTACAGGAGGCAGGACGAGATCGGAACGCCGTTCTGTATTACGGTAGACTCCCAGACGGCAGCAGACCGGACTGTCACAGTCAGAGAACGGGACTCGATGCATCAGGAGCGCGTCGCGATTGAGGGTCTGGTTCACTACCTGAGAAAGGGTATCGAAGGAGCATAGGGGCATTCTTTTGAATATCGGTTTGTCATTCAGTATATTGACGGGCGGATGGCTCACAAAGGATGGAAACATGAAGCGATACGGCTCTCTCTTTGGTGTTCTTTTTGCTCTGGTGCTTGCCGGATGCGGCGAGCACATTCAGGACCCCCAAATGGCAGTGACGATCGGCCCTCCACAGAGTCTCGGGGCGGTATCGCAAACCGGTTCCTCCGTAACGCTCCATTGGAGTGCCGGAATCGGTGACGGAGATCCCACCTTTCTCGGCTACATCGTTGACTATGGCGGCATCGAGGACAGCGTCCCGAAGACTCAGCTCGGCTATCTGGCCGAATCGCTTCCTCCCGGTGCCACACTGTTCAATGTACATTCGTACCAGTCTGACGGACCGCGCACTGACCCAGCCACAATCCTCTGGGCCCCCGCCGATCGGTTCGAAATCAATGCGATCGTAGTCGAGTACTTTCTTCAGGCTCCCGGCAGGATATCGGGCTTCAGTATGGGTTCGGAGACCCGAAATCCCAACTCGATGGCGATAGAGCCGATCGACACCACGGTTCTCGGTGAATTGGATTTCTACTTGTACGGGAGCAATGGAGTCGTGGAGAACCCGTTGTCACTGTATGGAGCCCAGCTCTTCCGGTCAGATTTTCGTCGGACCGAGTTTTCAACGGTATCCGACTCCGCAGCGAACCTCAATTTTCCTCTGGGTCAATTTCCTGATGAATCGACATTTGTTCTCGATTCGGTCTCCGTGGCGGAGAACCGGCTCTATTACCTCAGGATCCGAAGTGACAACGGAGTTGATCACCTGTATGGAAGGATACATGTCCGGATCAGTCCGGGAAGGATCTTTCCTGACCGCCAGGTGACAATCAATGTCTCCCTTCAGCGGACCCCCGGCGTTCCTTTCGCAGATGGTGACCGGCGGCGGTCCGGCCTTCCGACCCCGCCTCATCCGTTCCGCTCAAACCACCTTCACACCAACAGCTTCTGTTGAGGACTGACGCATGAAGACAGTCTTTGTGAACCGTCACGGGGAGATTCGGTCCGGATGGAGAATCGGTATCTTTGTTGTTGTTGCAGTCGCTCTGATGTATTTATTCGCGTCGCCGCTTCGCTTCCTGCGACCCGGGCTGGCAGAGACCAGCCTCTCCTGGCTGGGGATGTTGCTGGGCACAGTAGTGGCCCTCGCGGGAGCGCTGCTCGCCAGTTATCTCCTGACAAGGTTTGTGAACAGGAAACCACTTGGCGCGATCGGGCTCTGGTTTCACGCCGCGACCTTCCGCGAGTTTACGGCAGGCTGTATCCTCGGTTTTCTCGGAATGACGATTATCTTCCTCGCCCTTCTGTTGATGAATGGTGTCGAGGTGACGTTCACAGTCATTGAGCCGGCAGGCATTGCCGCCGTGATTCTCGTGTCCCTGTTCCACTTTGCCTCAGCGGCCATGCTGGAGGAAGTGATTTTTCGGGGATATCCGTTCCAGACCCTGATCCAGGGGGTTACCGTTCTTCCGGCTGTCTTGATAATGGCTGTGCTTTTTTCTGCGGCCCATTTCTTCAACCCGAATGCATCCGTTTTCGGAATGATCAACATCGCCCTTGCGGCGATCCTTCTCTCGGTCGCATACCTGAAAACGAGAAGTCTCTGGCTCCCTTTCGGCCTTCACCTGGGATGGAATTTTAGTCAGACCACTCTCTACGGTCTGCCGACAAGCGGTATCTCCTTTGACCAGTATCAGTTTCTGGTGGCTTCCGTGAGTGCACCGGAGTGGCTTTCGGGCGGAGCGTTCGGTCCGGAAGGGGGGCTCCTTGCCACCGTTTCACTGACGATCTGCACGGTCTATCTGCTCAAGTCACCCCAGTTCACCATCCCGGTTGGTATCATTACACTGGACAGCATCGAGGACCTGATAATGACCGAAACCACGAACGAGGGTGAGAGACCGTGAGGCTGGCATCTGCCGTCGTTCTGACGGGACTGTTGCTCCCGTTGTCGCCCGCCCGGTCCCAGGATGATCCGGAGTTCGATCGGATCGCCCTCCAGGGAATCGAGAAGGTGTACAATCTCGAATTCGGTGCTGCCGACACGCTGTTCAGAGGCCTGATCGCCTCAAACCCGTCACACCCGGCAGGGTATTTCTTCCTCGCAATGGTCGACTGGTGGCGGATCATGGTGGACCGTGAGGACACACGATACGACGACCGGTTTCTTGAAGCGCTCGACCACGTGGTCGGGATGTGTGATGACCTGCTGGATGAGGATGAGAATGACGTCGACGCACTTTTCTTCAAAGGCGGGTCCCTCGGGTTCACTGGAAGGCTTAGTTTCTACCGGAACGACTGGTTTGGCGCCGCGAGTGCCGGACGAAGGGCGTTGCCGCTTGTACAGACTGCCTTTGCTGCTGACCCGGGGAATTATGACATCTACCTCGGTACAGGGATATACAACTACTATGCTTCGGTGATCCCTGAACTGTACCCTGTCGCGAAACCACTCCTCCTGTTCATTCCCCCGGGAGACCGGGAGACCGGACTCAGCCAGTTGAGACTCGCTGCCTCGAAAGGAAAATTCGCCGGCGTGGAAGCCAGGTATTTCCTGATCCAGATCAATCTCCTCTATGAGAAGAACTATGCCGAAGCTCTCTCTCTCTCTCTCGAATTGCACGAACGGTTTCCACGCAACATGCTGTTCCACCGCTACGTTGGACGCACTTATGTCATGATGTCGAATTACGCCATGGCAAGGGAGATCTTTCATGAAATTGTTCTCCGGAGGAAAGCGGAGTGGCCGGGTTATGATATCAAACTCGAGCGGGAGGCGGAGTACTACCTTGGGCTGTGCGGGCTGCAGACCGGGAGTTTTGCCACGGGGATCGATCACTTCATCCGGAGCGACCGGTTGAGTGCGATCATTGACCAGGACGGTCCCTCTGCCTTCATGGTCCTTGCAAACCTCCATCTTGGAAAGATCTATGATGCTCAGGACCGGCGGGACATGGCGATCGTCCAGTACGAGAAGGTCCTTGAGATGACGGATTATCAGGATTCCCGCGCCCAGGCGAAGCAGTTC
>JAOUDE010000157.1 GCA_029859455.1 Ignavibacteria bacterium
ACGGCAACCCTGATCATGGGTGGACTGAATGACACGCGCGTCCCGCCGTCGCAGAGTCTCGAGCTGTTCCGTATGATGAAAATGAACGGTCACCCGGCGGTCCGGCTTGTTCAATACCCCGGTGAAGGACACGGAAACACGAAACAGCCGGGGCGGATCGATATGTTGTACAGGACTCTGCACTGGTACGACTGGTATGTCAGGGATGCGCGCCCGCTTGACGGGCCGATGCCTCCGCTTGATATCAGCGGCGATTACGGATTGGAACTTCCATCAGGAGAGTCGGAAACCGTTCCAGCGATTCCGTAGACCGAAACCGGATCTGGAATTATTACGTAACAACGAAAGACAAATCGAACATCAGAAAGAGGAGTTCATGATGAGGGGTTCAATCTATGTTGTCGTGGCCATGTTGATGCTGGGTCTTCTTCCGGCCTTCGGGCAGGCGGAAGCGGTGGTTGGAGAGGCAGCGCCGGCGTTCACACTCAAGGGAGTCGATGGCAGGGAATATTCGCTTTCAGATTTCAAGGGGAAGTATGTCGTGCTCGAGTGGGTGAACTACGATTGCCCGTTCGTCCGCAGGCACTATGGAAGCGGGAACATGCAGGGCCTTCAAAAGGAATACACTGCCGAAGGAGTCGTCTGGCTCTCGATCTGTTCGTCAGCCCCGGGAAAGCAGGGATACTTCGACATTCCTGAACTGAAGGAACGAATGCAAAAGGCTGAGGCTGTCCCGACGGCGTATCTGACCGACCCAAAGGGAGAGGTTGGAAGGAAATATGAAGCGAAAACGACACCACACATGTTCGTAATCAATCCGGAGGGTGTGCTGTTGTACGCCGGTGCCATCGATGACCGCCCGTCGACCAGTGTTGATGATAACGAGGGAGCGACGAACTATGTCCGGGCGGCCCTCGATGCGGCGATGCAGGGGAAACCGGTCGAAGTCCAGACGAGCAAGCCTTATGGGTGCTCGGTCAAATACTGAATCGGCGTTGGTTCGGTCCATGAACAGGAAAGGGCAGGGTGGGATCTTGATGACCCTGCTCTTTCTTTCGATGGCCCCGGCCGGATTCATCGGCTGCGGCGGTAACCGGCCCGACCCGGTCGCTGTCTCAGACGAAGATCTGGCGACACTGCGGCAGGAGGTTCGGTCGATCCTTCGTCCCGGATGCGGCAGCTGCCATACAACCGGTCTGCCGACGGCGAAGCCGGACGCCATCGCGGCGTTCGATTTCAGGGACGAAGCCTGGTCGTCGCCGATGACCGTAGAAGAGCTAGAAGGGCTCGCATCCCGTTCAAAGGAGCTGGGAGAGGTGCCCCGGTCAAAGATCGAGCTCCTTGTCGGCGCCGAGATCGCACGTCGCGAAATGGATATCTGAGAAACGGATGGATCTGTTCGTCGGAACGAGTGGCTACAGCTATAAAGAGTGGAAGGGAGATTTTTATCCGAAGGACCTTCCTGCAGGAGAAATGCTGCGCTATTATGGTACACGTCTCAACGCAGTCGAGATCAACAATACGTTTTACCGCTTCCCGAAGGATTCGGTATTGACCGGATGGGCGGATCAGGTTCCGGAGACGTTTCACTTCGTTCTGAAGGCCTCGCGAAAGATTACCCACTTCAAACGTTTGAAACAAACGGAAGAAGAGACCGCGTACCTTGCCCGGACCGTGAAGGTCCTCGGAAAACGGCTCGGCGTTGTTTTCTTTCAGCTCCCGCCAAATCTGAAGGCGGACCTTCCCCGTCTTGAGGAGTTTCTCTTACAGATTCCGGACGATCTGCCGGTCGCTTTCGAGTTCCGCCACCAGTCCTGGTTTGAGGATGAAACATTTGCCTTGCTCCGGAGACAAAACGCAGCGCTCTGTATTGCCGATGCGGACGGAGAACTCGATGTGCCGTTTGTGTCCACGGCGGACTTCGGATATCTGAGACTCCGGAAGGAGAAGTATACCGCGAAGGATCTGAAGGCGTGGGCGAAGAGAATAGGCGATGAGTCGTGGAAACGCTGCTATGTCTTCTTCAAGCATGAAGATGAAGCCGCCGGACCTAAAATGGCAGGGACGTTCCTGGATCTGTTCAGCTAGCTGTTTCTTCGTCGCGCAGCAACTCTTTTGTACAATTCAACGTACTGCTCCGCGCTCTTTTTCCACGAGAAATCCTGCCCCATCCCGTTCGATTGGATCCGATCCCAAACCTCCCTGTCTCCGAAGGTCGTTATTGCCCGCTGGACAGTGCTCGCGAGTGCAAGCGGGGTCGGATCGTTGAATGAAAACCCGTTCCCCTGTTCGCTCCCGGCGGTCCGCAGCTCATGCCAGTCCCACACCGTATCCGCCAGCCCCCCGGTTTTTCTGACAACCGGAACGGTCCCGTAGCGGAGGCTGTACATCTGGTTCAGCCCGCATGGCTCATACCTTGATGGCATCAGAAAAATATCAGAAGCCGCTTCGATAAGATGAGCCAGTTCGTTGTTGAAGCCGATGTATGTCCACACCTTTTCCGGGAGCCGGTGATGCATCGCCCTGAACATTCCCTCAAATTTCTCCTCACCGCTGCCAAGGATGACCCATTGAGCCTCCATCTCCATCAGAGGTGCAAGAGCTCCGGCGATGAGATCAAAGCCCTTATGAGCGACAAGGCGTGATACAATGCCGATCAGTGGGATATCCTGACGGTACGGGAGGCCGATCTTCTCTGAAAGGAATTTCTTGTTCTTCGACTTTCCTGACCGGTCATCGCGCGAGAAATGATGGGGGAGATGGGGATCGGTTTCAGGGTTCCAGACCTCCGTGTCGATTCCGTTGAGAATCCCGAACAAATCCGCCCGGCGGATCTGCAATTCGGATTCGAGCCCGGCGCCGAACTGAGGCGAAAGAATCTCCTGTGCGTATGTGTTGCTGACTGTGCTGATCGCTTCAGAGAACAGAATGCCTGCCTTCAGGAACGAGACCCCGCCATCTTTCTCGAGAGGACCGCCATGGTAGAACAGATCATGGCGGATTTCAGCTGCATCCAGCGCATCGGTACTGAAGTGGCCCTGGTAGCCGATGTTGTGGATGGTAAGCAGCGATCCCGTGCCATGAAACATGCGGTCCCAGGAGTAGTTTTCCTTTATCAGGAGAGGAATCAGGGCTGTCTGCCAGTCGTTCACATGAAATACGTCCGGAGCCCATTGCATATACTGCAGCGCCTCGATCACCGCTTTGCTGAACAGGATGAACCGGGCGTGCTCATCGTGGTCCGACGTGTAAATGGTGCCCCGATGAAAGAAATGGGGACAATCGATGAGAAACAGCGGAACGTTCGAACCCGGAATGGTTGTGCGCTGAACATGGACTGACCAGGGAAATCCACCGATCCGGATCGGCATTTCGCCAATGGCGTATTCGTAGTGAATATCGTATTTTGATTCGTCGATGATGGAGTATTTCGGCAGAAACACTCTGACCTCGCAGCCCAGATCATGCAGCGCTTTCGGAAGCGCCCCGATAACGTCGGCAAGCCCGCCTGTTTTGGCGAAGGGAGCAGCCTCGGATGCAGCAAGAGCGATTTTCATACTTCTCCGTTGTTGGAAAATAGTAACTTAGCAACTACCGGTCGGCAAAGCAACCGCCTCCGGCGCGGGTTGTACGGGGTCCGGGGAAGAATTGCATGAAGGGTCAAATGGACTATATTCAGAGGTCGAACTACCTGACTACGGAAGGATACCGATGATTGAATCTGAAGAACTGCAACAACTCCGGACGCACTACCTTCAGATGAAGGATGTGCATATGAACGATCTCTTCCACAAAGACCCGGAGAGGTTCCGCTCGTTTTCTCTCAGGTGGAAGGGAAAGGGCGGGGCCGAACTTCTTTTTGACTACTCCAAGAACAGGATCGATCAGGAAACAATGCGGCTTCTCGTCGCACTGGCCCGACGCTGTGACCTTGAAGGATGGCGTGAAAGGATGTTCTCGGGAAACCGGATCAACACGACCGAGAATAGAGCTGTTCTTCACACGGCGCTCAGAAGCGACGCCGGTGAAATTATGGTCGATGGGGTCGACGTAAGAAGTGAGGTCAGGAAGGTGTTGAAACGAATGTCGCTCTTCACCAGCCAGGTCAGGAACGGGATCTGGAAAGGATATTCGGGAAAACGGATCACGGATGTGGTCAATATCGGGATCGGAGGATCTGATCTCGGGCCTGTGATGGTGACCGAAGCGCTGAAGCCGTATGCGGGGCCGATCCGTTCGCATTTCGTTTCAAATGTCGACGGGACACATATGGCCGAAGTGCTCAAGAGAGTCGATCCGGAATCGGTCCTCTTTCTGATCGCATCGAAAACGTTCACGACGCAGGAAACGATGACCAACGCTGAATCGGCACGGGCCTGGCTGACCCAGCATACCATCGATGACGCCGCCGTGGCCAAACATTTTGTGGCGCTGTCGACAAACAAGAAGGAAGTGGTGAAATTCGGGATCGACCCGGATCATATGTTCGGCTTCTGGGACTGGGTCGGTGGCCGCTATTCCGTCTGGTCGGCAATCGGGTTGTCGGTCGCTCTCGCGATAGGAATGGACCGGTTTGAGGAATTTCTGGAGGGGGGAGCCGGAATGGATGAGCACTTTCGAAACGCCCCCTTCGAACAGAATATTCCTGTGATGATGGGGCTCCTTGGCATCTGGTATCACAATTTTTTCGGGTCGGAGACTCATGCCATCCTCCCGTACGATCAGTACCTGCACCGGTTCCCCGCATATTTGCAGCAGGCTGACATGGAGAGCAACGGCAAACGGGTGACGAGAGACGGCAAAGAGGCCAGTTATACAACGGGCCCGGTTATCTGGGGAGAGCCCGGTACGAATGGTCAGCATGCTTTCTATCAGCTGATCCATCAGGGAACGAGGCTTGTACCATGCGACTTTCTGGCGCCGATGCGGTCACACAACACGATGGCAGACCATCATACGATCCTGCTCGCGCATTGCTTTGCACAAACCGAAGCGCTGATGCGGGGGAAATCAGAGGATGAGGTGAGACAGGAGCTCGGGCGGGCGGGGATCACCGGCGAAGAGCAGGACCGTTTGACACCGCACAAAGTCTTTCCCGGAAACCGTCCGTCGAATACCATCCTGTTTCCGATGCTCACACCCTCGATGCTCGGGGCGTTGATTGCGCTGTATGAGCATAAGATTTTTGTGCAGGGAGTTCTCTGGAATATCAATTCATTCGATCAGTGGGGTGTGGAACTGGGGAAACAGCTGGCCGGCGTGATCCTTCCGGAGCTGAAACACGGAACCGCAGGGAACCATGATGCATCGACCGCCGGGCTGATGGAATACTACCGTGGCGTCACGGGCAGCGAAGAGGAATGATGTCCGGGTTCCCATCGTCCAGGCATTCGTGATGATTGAGATCTCCGGTTACCTTGCCGCGGTGATGATCGGTGTGACGCTCGGCCTCATCGGGGCAGGCGGGTCGATCCTCACAGTCCCGGTGCTTGTCTATTTAATGGCAGTGGAGCCGGTCCTCGCCACCTCATATTCCCTTTTTGTTGTCGGGCTGACCGCCCTGGTTGGTTCGATCCAGTATATGCGGCAGGGGCTCGTTCTGTATCGGACAGCTGTTCTCTTCTCGATCCCCGCGTTTGCCGGAGTCTTTCTGTCACGTGCGCTGATCCTTCCTTCGATCCCTGACCCGATTGTTACAGTCGGCGAATCAGTGATGACGAAGGACCTGGGCGTGATGCTCCTCTTCGCCGTTTTGATGGTACTGGCGTCGGTTTCGATGATCAGGAAAAAGGAGGAGCGTCCGGAATCAACTCAGGAGGCGGCGCGATGGAAAATCTGGGTCGACGGATTTGTGGTGGGGATCCTGACCGGACTGGTTGGTGCAGGGGGAGGATTCCTGATCATCCCGGCGCTTGTCGTCTTGGCGAAGGTGCCGATGAAGGCTGCAGTGGGAACATCACTTCTGATCATCGCGGTGAAATCGCTTCTCGGCTTCACCGGGGACTATGCGCTGGAAGGGATCGACTGGATGTTCCTCTTCATGTTCTCGATCTTTACTGTTGGGGGAATCGTCCTCGGCACGTATTGTTCACGGTTTGTCCCGGGAAAGAAACTGAAACCGGCCTTCGGTTGGTTTGTTCTGGCGATGGGACTCT
>JAOUDE010000158.1 GCA_029859455.1 Ignavibacteria bacterium
CTGGGAACGGAGCCTCGCTTCACCCTGTGGGACCACCGGGAACCAGAGCCCCTTGATGTACACGCCGTGGTCCAGCAGCTTCCTGCTCATTTCCTGTGCGAGAGCCGCTTCACCAAGCATGATGGCGACGATCGGATGATCTCCCTCGAGGATCGTGAAACCGCGCTTTGCGATCTGCTTTCTGAAATAGGCTGTATTCTTGTGCAGTTGCCTGACAATCGACTTCTTTTTCGAAAGAAGATCGAATGCCTCGCTGGCGCCAAACACGATCGATGCGGGCAAAGAATTCGAGAACGTATACGGCCTTGCTTTCTGGCGGAGGTAGGCGATCAGCTCCCTTCGTCCGCTGACATACCCTCCTGCGGCGCCGCCAATCGCTTTGCCGAGGGTTCCCGTGAGCACATCGATCTTTCCATGAACTCCCTTTGCCTGCGGCGTTCCCCGGCCGGTCTTTCCACACACGCCAACAGCATGCGAGTCATCGACAAACAGGATGGCATCATACTTCCGTGTGATGTCGACCAGTTTGTCGAGCGGGGCAAGATCTCCCTCCATGCTGAAAACCCCGTCCGTGGCGATAATCCTGAAGCGGTATGAGGTCCCCTTGTCCGCTTCGAGCAACCGGATCAGATCATCAACATCCGCGTGCTTGTAGATTCTTTTGTCCGTCGTTTCCGACTTGCAGAGTCGTTGTCCGTCGATAATACTCGCGTGGTTCAGACGATCGGAGTACAGGACATCACGGTAGGAATCGAAACCGAGCTTCTCATTGGTCAGTGAAGCGAAGAAAGCCTCATTGGCCGCCCAGCAGGATGAGAAGAGGATGGTGTCTTCAGTACCGAGAAATTCTGAAATCCGGCGTTCCAGGTCGAGGTGAATATCCTGTGTTCCGCAGATAAAGCGGACCGACGCCACTCCGTACCCATATTGCTTCAACCCACGCTGGGCCGCCTTGCGGACCGCCGGATGGTTCGAGAAGCCGAGATAGTTGTTCGAGGCGAGCATGATGACTTTCCTGCCGTTGACCCGAACCGTGCCCCCCATCGGTCCTTCCAGAGGCACCTCGTACTTGAAGGTTTTGGTCTCCTCAAGTCGTTGAAGCTCCTTGCTGATGATTTCAAGATAGCGGCTCATTCGTCATCTCCGTTTCGACTGTGTTCCCCTTCCCCGCGTCAGGCGGCTATGAAGGAGTCTTTTCTGCTCGCTTGAACCGGACGGCAAACGATCCGTCCATTCCATGGCGATGCGGGAATGTTTCGACATACCCTTCGGGCGTCACGAGATCACTGCTGACAAATCCACCGGCATTGTCGACGCTGAACTCAGGATGGGTCCCGAGAAAATGTCGGACCACGTCCTGATTTTCCTCCGGTTCCGTCGTGCATGTGCTGTAAACCAGAATACCTCCGGGCCGGACAAGCCTGGATGCATTCGAGAGCAGTTCCCGCTGGTATTTCGAAAGATTGATGAGGTCCGTGATATCGCGTTTCCATTTTATGTCCGGCTTCTTCATCAAAACGCCAAGTCCTGAACACGGCGCATCCAGAAGCACGCGGTCGACCTCCTGATGTTTGAGAGACGCCGCATCGAACAGCAACGGTCTGATGATATCGACGCCGAGCCGTTCACAGGAGCCCCGCATCATGTTCAGTTTGGTTTCGTATTTGTCCACCGCAAGGACATCGCCCTGGTTCTGCATCAGTTCCGCCAGATGCGTCGCTTTGCCCCCCGGTGCGGCGCACAGATCGATAATGCGCTCGCCCGGCTGCACTCCCAGGAGCAGGCAGGGAAGCGCAGCGCTTTCGTCCTGGATCGTGAAGCATCCGTTCCGGAACAGTTCCATCTGGGCAATCCTGCTGAGGGACGGAACCTTTACAAAATAATCGATGTGCGTCGATCCAGAGTACCGGATCTCCTGCTCATCGAGTCTGGAGAGAAACTGGCCCGGTTCGATCTTGAGCCGGTTTATCCGCAGTGAGAGACTGGGACGCTCGTTGTTTGCTTCCAGGAGCCGCCGGGTTTCATCGAAGCCGAAACGCTGGTACCATCGTTTGACGATCCAGAACGGATGCGAATAGACCACAGCCAGATGCTGCACCGGATCTTCGTCCTTGTCTGGATATCGAATCCCCTTGAGATTCCTGATAATATTCCGGACTACGGCGTTGACCAGTCCGGCAGGTTTCTCTCCCCGGATCCGTTTGACGAATTCGACACTCTCATTCACTGCGGCGGCATGGGGAATTCTGTCCAGAAACATGATCTGATAGAGCGCGATCCGCATCGCGTTTTTCACGTTCACTTCTGCTTTGGAAAAATTCCCGTGCGAGAAACCGTTGAGGACCCAGTCGAGTTTGTTCTGCCACCTCAGGACACCGTGGACCAGTTCCGTCAAAAGCCCTTTGTCGGGATCGTTCAGTTCGGTCGAACGCAGTTCGCTGTCGAGGAGTTTATCAAGATAGGCATCGGTCCGCTCGACCCTGGAAAGGATCTTGATCGCCGTACCCCGTGCCCCAGCGTACAACGGCCGGGGATCGGCTCGCCTGCCGGTGTCAGACCGTGGCTGTGTCGCCTGCCCGCTCATGAAGCGTCATCCTGAAAATGTCCTTGAGAAGATTGCTGTATGCTTCTGTGCATGGAACCGAACGGCGGGCCATCACCCGGTCCGCCACGAGAAGAGCTCGTGACAGATCATATGGAACGAGCGTGCGGCCGCTCCCCCAGGAGAATGACGGGACATATTTGGGAGGAAGCTCCGTCCCGAAGATATTTGATGACACGCCGATCATCGTCCCGGTATCGAGCGTGGCATTAATCCCGGTTTTGACATGATCCCCTGCTGTCAGTCCGAGAAACATTTTCCCCGAATCGACACTCCTGCCATTCACCAGCGCTTTCACAGTGCCGTACGTATTTTTGAGATTACTGGTGGTCGTCCCCGCACCGAGGTTGACCCAGGAGCCGAGGAACGAGTGGCCGAGATATCCCTCATGTGCCTTGTTCGCATATCCCTGGATAATCGAATGTTCAATCTCTCCGGCCACCTTGCAGACAGGGCCTACCGTTGTGTGGGGGTTGATCCTCGTACCAGACTTCACCAGCGTACCGTCTCCTATCGATGCAGGCCCCTGAATCACAGCGTGTGGCTGAACGATCACACCAGTCCCGATCAGAATCGGACCCTCACTGGCATCGAGAACAACACCTGCACCAAGAACCGATTTGTCCCCGACCCGAATCCTTGTCCGGCGAATAAAAACCACGGATTTGTGGATCCGTGCGGCTGATCCCCGTTTCCTTCGGGCAGGCTGGACGATTCCCGCATCACGGACAATTTCATCACCGTTGGCATAAAGAAGGTCCCACGGATATTCTGCGAGCGTGACTTCCAGCTCGACACGCCGGATGAAACCGGCCGTGTGGTCAGGAGACAGCAGAGAGGCAGGAGTGCCCCGGAGATGAGAGGGAACCTCACGGGTCGTGCGGAGACCGACAACTGACTTGCCGGAGGTAAAAAGCACCTCTCCCTTTTCCTTCCTCAGGATTCTTGCAATCTCCCGATTCATGATAACCCTGCCGTTGAGGAACAGGGTATCCTTTCCGTGATTCGGAAGCGTATTCACAGGGACACCCGGGTTCTCCTCGCTGACGAGGGAAGAGAGCATCGGACGTACGACCATCGAGTAACCGGATGGTGCGAGGTGGGCGAGGATTTTCTCCCGCAATGTGAACACCCCGCACCGAAGGTCGTAGACAGGGCGGAGGTACGCTAGCGGATAGAAATTCCTGGAGGAATCGTCTTCAATGATGCAAATGTGCATTCAGCGCTCAGTTGGTGGTCCTGATATGACACACCGCTAACAAAAACGTTCCGTGTGTGCATGCACACCGGAACGTCATGAGAAACCAGAGAACCGTTCAGTTCGAGGAAGCTGGCGACGGTTTCGAATATTTCTTCCGGTACCGTTCGACCCGTCCGGCGGTATCAACAAGCTTTTGCTTCCCTGTGAAGAACGGGTGGCAGCTGGAGCATATTTCCAGTTTGAGGTCTCCGATGGTCGAGCGAGTCTCAAACGTGTTCCCGCAGATGCACGTCACGACTGCCTTCTTGTATTCGGGGTGAATCCCTGATTTCATGGTAGGTGTTGTCCTCTTCTTCACGACAGGTTTTCTGAATCAGGAATATAGTAAATTCGCTTTTCAGAAGCAATCTGACCGGAATGGCGGGCCCGCCCAGTTGCAATTCGAGCCTGTTTTTGATAGATTTTCCTGAAGAGGTCAATCGTCAATGGATCAGAGGGAGATGTTTGTGAGATTGCGTGGAATGGCCTGGCTTGCGGTGTGTCTTTTCCCATTCTGTGCCACGACCGCCGCCGGGGGAGCAAATCCAGCATACAACTTCCTCCGGTCTGATATCAGCTCCCGTGCTGCAGGCATGGGAGGAAGTTTTGTCGGAATCCTGGACGACCCCACTTCGATTTTCTTCAACCCAGCAGGCCTCAGCACGCTCTCCAGACCCGCCGGATCGGTCGGGTTCTTCAAACATCTTCTGGATATTAACACCGGCTATGTTGCATTCACGACTCCGGTTGAGGGTGCGGGATTTGTCGGTGCAAGCGTTCTGTACACCGACTACGGCTCTTTTGACAGAACGGATGAAGCAAGCAACGTACTCGGGGAGTTTTCTGCCGGAGATCTCTCCTTTGCGGTCGCCTATTCAAATCTCCTCCAGGAGCATCTTCATTTCGGGATCACGGTCAAGTACATCCACGCCATCATCGACCAGTATACCTCCTCCGCGTTCGCTGCCGATTTCGGCATTCTGTATAACATACCGGACAGCCGGGTAACCCTCGGCGCGAGTGTCCTCAATCTGGGAACCCAGGTGACGGAGTTCGAATCCACAGCGGAAGATCTGCCTCTCGACATTGTCATCGGGGGATCGGTTGTTCCCAGGGGGATTCCCCTCCTCCTGCACCTCAGTTTTCACAAGCTGAATGCCGAGACCGAGAATTTTGCCGATCGGTTCCGATCGTTTCGTGTCGGAGGGGAATTCACGCTGAGTCAGGCTCTGCGCCTCCGGTTCGGATACGACAACGAGAAAAGAACTGACCTCAAGATAGGAAACTCTGCCGGTCTGGCAGGATTTTCAGGCGGGCTGGGAATCGTTGTCAGTGATTACCGGATCGACTACGCATTATCCTCGTGGGGAAATATCGGTGAACTCCACCGGTTCTCCGTTGCCGCCTCGTTCTGATCTACCCTCCTGCGACATGTGACACCGCCATCCGGCTCGCATAGAAGAGAACCATTCCGACGAAGACCAGCAACGGGATAACCCTCTTCTCTGATCGGTTGACCTCCGGAATAAGATCACTTGCCCCTACATACACCGTCGCTCCGGCGGAGAAGGCGAAAGCGAGCCCCAGGACACCCTTGTCGATTTCCGTGAGGAGGAACACGCTGATGACGCCCAGCATCGTTGCGGTTCCGATTGCCGCTGACGCCATGAGAGCTGTTTTTCTCCGATGGTCCGCCGCCAGCATCACCGTCGCGATCGTCAGCCCTTCAGGGATCTTGTGCAGAAACACAGCGAGGAAGACCAGGAGACCGAGGGCAAAATCGAACTGCATTCCGGCTGAGATCGCAAACCCGTCAAAAAATGCGTGAATGAAGAGACCCGCGAACGTGGAGTAACTCGCCATCCGGGAGACCATCACCTCCTTGTGTTTTTCCTCACCGAAGTGCAGATGACCCACCACGGTATGCTCGAAAAAGTGCAGGACCGCGTACCCGAGAAGGAGGTACAGAGCCGCCTCGGACCCGATCACGGAAAGGCTCTCCGGGATCAGCTCAACGAACGCGAGGGCAAGAAGGAATCCGGCGCTGAGCGCGAGGAGAAACTCCTGCACGCGTGCCGGCCATTGACGCCGGAGAACCACGAGAGCCCCTCCGAGGATCTCTGCCAGCGCTGCCGCCAACCCGTACAGTATGATCGTCAGCACCATCGTGGTCTCTGCAACCTCATCGGGTATAGGGTACCTGAAGGAACTGCTTCGCCTGGGCGCGGGAATCCTGATAATCC
>JAOUDE010000159.1 GCA_029859455.1 Ignavibacteria bacterium
CAACGGGTTTTCCGGTACATCAGCCGCCTGTCCCCTGGCCGCCGGTGTGGCTGCCCTGATTCTGAGCGCAGTTCCGGACGCCGGATCTCTTGAGATCATAGACGCAATGCGGAGCACTGCCGACAATTCCGGAAGTCCGAACAATCAAATGGGATGGGGAATCCTCAATGCAGGCCGTGCAATTGAGTACCTGAAACCGACAAAAGAACTCCCGGCACAGTCGACATTACTGCAGAACTACCCGAACCCTTTTAATACATCAACGGAGATAAAATTTGCGATTCCTGCCACCGGAAGAGTAACCATCGAAATCTTTGACATTCTGGGCAGGAGAGTGACAACTCTGCTCGATGAGACCATGGAGGCTGGCTGGGACTCCAAAACCTGGCATGGACGCAACGACACCGGTACGAGGGTGTCCACCGGAGTCTACATCGTCCGCCTCATTGTAGACTTCGGGTCCGGGACCTCCGTTTTGGACAGAAATCTGCTTCTCCTGAGGTAGCAGAAAAAAACCTCCGGACTTGTTTCAGGATTTGCTATTGATAACCCCATTTTCGTATACTCTGGTATGCTGCTCTGGTCAAGAGTAGTACCCGGATGATCCCATCCGGGCTTGGGGATCTTAAACACCTAGGACGTTGTTTGCTACTTCTACTGGTCCGGAACAAACAACCGTTCCTTCATCTTCCATTTCTTTCTTCAATCGATCTCAATCCAACCAATGGGTAAGGGATTGCTGACACCATTTCTCATAACACCACCTATCATTTATCATTACCTGGAGGTACTATGACTCACAGAGGAATATTCCTCACTATCTTGCTCGGTGTCTTGTGCACCGGGCTCATGTTTGCCGGGGAGGACGGCATCGAGGTCGATGCAACAACCTCTACGCACTCACTGAATATCGTGAGCGGCGTGACTTCTCCGATTACGGTTCCTTCGCCGGTGTCCACCGAAGATGTGCTTTACGACAACGGACCGTTGATTACACATCCGGGTGGCGGATTTGGCGGCGCGGACGCCAGCGCAGTGCAGACTTCGTTACTGATGAGCGTATACGGGTTCGGACATCAGGGGAGCCTCGGCACGTGGGTTGCTGACGAATTTGTGGTCACCGATCCGTCATGGACCCTTGATTCGCTTTGCTTCTTTGCCTACCAGACAGGATCATCGACCACATCCACGATCACCGCAGTAAAATATCAGATCTGGGATGGAGATCCAAGCATTGGTGGCAGCAGCATCGTCTGCGCCGACAGTGTCGATCTGGCAGGCGGACTGACCACATCCTGGTCAGGAATCTATCGAACGCTTGATACAGATATTGCGACAGCCTCAACCCGACCGATCATGTACAACAAGGTTCCGGTCACCTGTGAACTGTTCACCGGCACCTACTGGGTCGCGTGGCAAACCTGGGGATCCCTTGGATCAGGCCCCTGGGCACCGCCCGTGACAATCCTGGGAACCACAGCAACAGGAAACGCAAAACAATTTACCGGCGGCGCATGGGTTGATCTTCTTGATACCGGAAGCGGCGCCCCGCAGGGACTTCCCTTTATCGTGAAAGGTACCGCCGGCACCAGTGGAGATCCGCTGGCTCAGTATGGCGTCTGCTACGCGAGTACCGGTCAGATGGGAACCGATCCCGGAAGTCTGCTGACCATTGATCTCGTGACCGGAGCCGGAACTGTTGTGGGCTCGTCCGGACTGGTTGGTCTCCCCGGACTCGCAATCAATTCAAGCGGCGTCATCTATGCTACAGAGACTTCAAACGGCGACCTCTACACGATCAATGCTTCAACCGGAGAAGCGACTTTTGTTGGCAGCACCGGACTTGGATTCCTTGATGCAATCGCCTTCTCAGCTGACGATGTGCTCTATGGAATTGACGTTGCATTTGATCTCTATACGATCGATACGGGAACCGCTACACCGACACTTGTCGGCAACACCGGCGATGTCTTTACCGGTATGGCATTTGATCCGACAGACGGGACATGCTATGCATCCGTCGGCGGATTTGCGCCGATCAATCCTGATGGAATCGCAACGATTGACATAACCACCGGGGCAGCAACCATTATCGGCACAACCGGATTGGGCGGATCAACCCCCGATCTGCACTTCGATCAGGATGGTAACCTGTACGGCGTCAAAGGTGGCGGCGGAGCAGATGCCGATCTGATTGCAATTGACAAGAACACTGGAGCCGGCACGGTGGTCGGAACCGTCGGCTATGCATCTGTTTCAGGTCTTGCAAGCCGCCTCGAATTCGAAGTGGTTGACCCGGACCTGTTCTGGGATGATTTCGATTCCTACACCGCCGGCATGCAGCTTGTTTCGCAGAACGGTACCGACTGGGATACCTGGTCCAACGCACCAGGCTCTGCAGAGGACCCGTTCGTGTCCTCCACCTACGCCTACAGCGGACCAAATTCAGTCGTCATTGCACAGAACAACGACCTGATCCGTCGCCACGGTGACCGGACAACCGGAACCTGGGGAATGTCCTGGCAGATGTATATCCCGGCCGGTCAGGCTGGCTATTTCAACACGATGTCTGACTTCGATGTCAGCACGTACTGGGCAATGGAGTGCTACTTCGATGCGGGCGGAACCGGAAGGCTTCTGACCGGAAACCCGCAGGTCGATTTCACCTGGACCGAAGACACATGGACCCTGATTGAAGTCGTTGTGGACCTCGATGCAGACTCCGCGCAATTCCTGATGGACGGCACGATCATCGCCGGATGGAAATGGACACTCGGCGCATCTGGAGGAACCGGGCCGCTGCAACTTGCAGTCAACGACTTCTTCGGCGCCACTGCGCTCGATGAGATGTATTTCGATGATTATCACTTTGCCGCCGATATGATCCGCTCGGACATTGGTCCTGAGGCGCAGATGAGCCTGACCCATACACCGGGCAGTCTCAACATGGGAATCTTCAATGACGGATCGATCGGTGCCGACAACGTCGGCTTCATCGGACCCGGAATTACATGGAACGGTGTCCAGGGCTGTTTCGTCGGCGGTCCGATGTTCGGAACCTCCGCTGTCGGTTCAGTGAACGGCTTGATCGGAAGTTTCTCAGTCTTCGGTGATCTTGTGAATGTCGCCAGCGATTTTGCCAGCGGATTCACCTCCGATGCCAATTTCGATCAGATCGCATGGGCCAATCTGGATGACTCAGGCGCCGCAGTTCCGTACGGCGTCGACATCCTTCAGCGGTCCTACAGCAACACCGGTGAAGAAGTCGGCTTCATCCGCTACGGCTTCGTCAACAGCAGCGGCGACAACCTGAGTGAGTTCTACGCAGGTATCTTCCTTGATTGGGACGTCGCATCTAACTTCGCCACAAATTCAGGCGGAGTTGATACCGAACGTAACCTGATCTACACGTTCGGAACGGTGAGTGGAGAACCCTACTTCGGACTCGTTGCTCTTGATGGTAACCTCGGAGGACGGACCACAACGGCTACACCGCCGGGAACCGCCCAGTCGGGTTCATTCGAGTGGATCAGCACACTGAGCACCGTGGTTGACCCGAACGGGGATTTCCGTACATGGATCGGTACAGGTCCGATGGACATCCTGGCCGGCGATACTGCCTGGGTGACATTCGCAGTTGTTGCGGGTGATGACCTGGCGGGAGTCCAGGCCAATGCCGATGGTGCGGCAGCCAAGGCGAAAGCTGTCGGCTGGATCGTTTCGACCGGCGTGGACGGCGGTGTTGCGGAGATTCCTGTCGAGTTCGATCTCGTACAGAACTACCCCAACCCGTTCAACCCGACAACGACAATCCAGTATTCGCTCAAGGAACAGGCGAATGTGGTCCTGAAGGTTTATGACATCCTCGGCAAGGAAGTTCGTACCCTTATCAACGAGGAGCAGGGCGCAGGCGTTCGTCAGGTCGTATGGGATGGAAAGAACAACACCGGAGCACAGGTGGCCAGCGGTATGTACATCTACCGGATCCAGGCCAACGACTTCGTCAGCACGATGAAGATGCTCCTGATGAAGTAATGATTGCTGGCCTCGTGCCATGAAATCAGGCCGGTCCCGACTCAGTCGGGACCGGTTTTTTTTTGGCCCCTGGTGTTCGTTTTCGCAGTTCCTTGAACGAGAATCTGGGACCACCCAACCCTGCATGCTCAGGTAAGTGACGCAGCGTATTGACATTACATGGCCTCTTTCTGATATTTCGTTAGATGAGCATTCATATTCGTTGATTGAATCAGCTTAACTTTCCCGTTTTTCCTGTTCGAGCCGTGCAAATCAGAAAGGACTAAAATGAATTTAGGGATACGATCTCATTTCTTCGGTATCGCTTTACTTACAGCCATCCTGGTTGCAGGGTCTTTCGGAACCAGTAGCGCCGCCACGTCGGCACGTGATACCGGAATACAATCAGTCACACCCGCACCCGCCACATCAGCCTCTTTCGACCCCGTTGACAAGAATGAACCGGACATGCGACCGGGACATCCCATGGTAGACGGATCAGGCGGACCGGATCTGTTCGGGCACGTATGGATCGATAGTGATGAACCGGGAGGGCCGGTGTTCAGCTGGACAGACATCTCCGGCACCGGAACAGAAGTCATACTCGGTGATGATGATTTTCTCGGGGTAACACTCCCCTTCACCTTCAGCTATTACGGAAATGACAGAGATGCCATTCTGGTCTGTTCGAACGGGTACCTTACCTTCGGTGCAGACGGAATTGACTTCAGCAATGACCCGATCCCTGACCCTCTCGATCCCAATGATCTGATCGCACCATTCTGGGATGACCTCAACCCGACGGAAGGCGGGACGATCCATTATCAGAGCTCTGAAACCGAGTTTATTGTCCAGTACACTGATATCGAACATTACTCACTCGGCGGTGTGTCCGGTACCTACACCTTCCAGGTCATCCTCTATCCGAACGGCGAGCTCCTCTACCAGTATCTGACCCTGATCGGAGAAATCGAGAGCACGACGATCGGAATCGAAAATGATGACGGTTCTGACGGCCTGGAAGTGGTTTATAATGCCGCGTATCTGCATGACAGTCTTGCCGTCAGGTTCCATATTCCGCCCAACCCGGATCTGTTCTGGGATGATTTTGAATCGTATAACGCGGGTGAGCAACTTGCCCTCCAGAACCCTGTGGATTGGGACACATGGTCGAATACTCCGGGCTCCGGGGAAGACCCGTTTGTTTCTGACAGCTTTGCATTCAGCGGTTCCAACTCGACCGTCATCGTCGAAAACAATGACCTGATCCGCCACCATGGGATGCGGACAACGGGATCATGGGGAATCTCGATGCAGACCTATATTCCGGCAGGAAAATCCGGGTACTTCAATACAATGTCCGGGTTCGCTCCGAACCCGAACTACTGGGCGATGGAAGTCTATTTCGACGCAGGAGGCGCGGGAAGGCTGTTGACAGGGGGACCACAGGTCGATTTCAGCTGGGTAGAGGATACATGGCATCATGTAGAGGTCATCGTCGATCTTGACCAGGACCTGGCTCAGCTGGTTCTGGACGGAATGGTTCTCAGCCAGTGGCAGTGGACGCTCGGCGCAAGCGGTGGTACCGGTCCGCTTCAGCTCGATGTCAACGATTTCTTTGGAGCAACGGCCAACGATGAGTTATATTTTGACGACTTTCATTTTGCCGCCGACACACTCCGCTCCACAACCGGCGTCGCTTCCGGGAGTGAGCTACCACAGCGGTATGAGCTTTCGCAGAACTATCCAAATCCGTTCAATCCTGATACCCGGATTCAGTACTCGCTTCCTCAACAGGCAAACGTGAAACTGACCATCTTCAACCTCCTCGGTCAGGAGATCGTTTCTCTTGTCGACGGCACGAGGGAAGCAGGCATCCATGAGGTAGTCTGGGATGCGCGCACCGCTTTCGGATCACCAGTCGGAACCGGCCTGTACTATTACCGTTTGGAGGCGAGCAGCAGCTCGGGCGAGTCATTCGTGATGTTCAGAAAGATGCTGTTTCTGAAATAGAAACATGTGAGGAAACGCAAAGCCCCCGGCCTGAAGGTCGGGGGCTT
>JAOUDE010000160.1 GCA_029859455.1 Ignavibacteria bacterium
GGATGGCGAGCTGTTTCAGATTCTGAAATTCCGGTCGATGGTTCAGAATGCCGAACAGGCGGGACCACAGTGGGCCGACAAGGAGGACCCGAGGGTGACTCGGCTGGGGAATATCCTGCGGAAGCTTCATCTGGACGAAGTGCCGCAGTTCATCAACGTCCTCAAGGGTGAAATGAGCCTCATCGGTCCGAGGCCGGAACGCCCCGTCTTCGTGGAAGAGCTGACGAAGGAGATTCCGCTGTATAAACGACGCCTGAAGGTTCGTCCCGGCATTACCGGCTGGGCCCAGGTGAAGCATACGTATGACGAATCGATCGACGACGTCAGAAAGAAAGTACAGTATGATCTGTTTTACATCGAAAATATCAGCATCCGGATCGACATGAAGATTATCGCCTCGACGGTTTATCACATGCTGAGGGGGAGGGGACGTTGAACAAACCGATTCATATGGTCGATGTGGTGGGCCAATATGCACGGATCCGCGATGAAGTGGATGAGGCGGTCAGAAAAGTCATGGACTCGGGCCGTTTCATCCTTGGCCCGGAAGTCGGCGAGCTGGAGTGCAGGATCGCCGGGTACCTGGATGTGAAATACGCGGTCGGCTGTGCTTCAGGGACGGACGCCCTCCAGGTCGCCATGATGGCGCTCGGGATCGGTCCGGGGGACGAAGTAGTCACGACACCGTTCAGCTTTGTGGCAACCACGGAAACGATCGCGCTCCTCGGTGCAAGGCCGGTCTATCTCGATATCCAGCCCGGATCGTTCAACATCGACCCGTTGACCCTCGAAACCGCGATCACGCCGAAGACGAAGGCAATTATCCCGGTTCACCTCTACGGGCAGGCGGCCGATATGGACGAAATCATGGCTGTGGCGGACAAACACCACATACCGGTGATCGAGGATTCAGCCCAGGCTCTCGGCGCCTCCTACAAGGGGAAGAAAGTCTGTACGATCGGGGCGATCGGTTGCATCAGTTTCTTCCCGAGCAAGAACCTCGGCTGTTTCGGTGACGGGGGGATGCTGACCACGAACGACGAAGAGCTCTGGAAAAAGCTGAAGGTGATCGTTTCGCACGGATCGCAGACCCGCTATTACCACGAGGTCCTGGGCGTCAACAGCCGTCTCGATACGATCCAGGCGGCAGTCCTGAAGGTCAAACTGCAGTATCTCGATGAGTGGAACGAGGCACGCCGGAAGTTTGCAGCCCGGTACGATGAGCTCTTGACCCATCCTCGTTTCACCCTGCCGGCAAGAATACCGGACCGCGATCATATCTTTCATCAGTATACGCTGAGAGTTCCTGATCGCGACCGCCTGGCCGCGCATCTGGCAGAGCAGAAAATCCCGCACGGTGTGTACTATCCGGTACCGCTTCATCTGCAGCAGGCATTCGCTGATGCAGGCTTCGGCAGGGGCAGTTTCCCGGTGGCAGAACAGGCCGCTGCCGAAGTGATCTCCCTTCCGATGCACACGGAGCTGACCGATGAACAGCAGAAGGTCATAACGACAACAATCAGGAAGTTCTACGCGTAGCAGATGGGAACAACACTCGTCATCATACCGACATACAACGAAGCTGCCAATATCGGGCGGATGATTCCTGCAGTACTGGGCCAGCACGAGGGCGTGGACATCCTCGTGGTCGATGACGCCTCGCCCGACGGGACTGCCGCTGTGGTCAAAAAGCTGATGCAGAACGAGTCGCGTGTGAAGCTGTTCGAACGGAAAGGGAAGCTGGGGCTCGGCTCTGCGTATGTCGAGGGCTTCCGGTTCGCGCTGAAACATTCGTACCGGTATGTATTTGAGATGGATGCCGATTTCTCGCATGACCCGAACGACATTCCACGGTTCCTGAAGAAGATCGAAGAATGCGACCTGGTCCTGGGATCGCGCTACGTGAACGGAGTCCGGATCCTGAACTGGCCGATCCGACGGCTCCTGCTCTCTTATTCGGCGAACGTCTACAGTCGTGTCGTCACCGGTCTCAGATTGCGGGACGCTACCGGGGGTTACAAATGCTACCGGCGGGAAGTCCTGGAATCGATGGACCTGTCACGGATCAAATCGAACGGCTATGCGTTTCAGATCGAAACAAGCTTCAAAGCATGGAAAAACGGATTCAGAATTGCCGAGATCCCGATTGTTTTCCTGGAGCGGGAGGCAGGCAACTCGAAGATGTCAAAAGGGATCGTCTATGAGGCGTTCTTCATGGTCTGGAAACTGAGGTTGAGAAGCATGATCGGGCGCCTCTGAGTTTCCGTTCTTCGCGCTCGTTTCGGATTTCGATATACGGATTTCGGGTTTTCATAAAATGCAGCTCTCCATCATCATTGTCAATTATAACGTTCGCCAGTTTCTGGAGAACGCGCTGGCCTCCGTCCGGAAGGGAACCGACGGGATCGAGACGGAAGTGTTCGTCGTTGACAACGCATCGGATGACGGCAGCGTTGAGATGGTAAAAGCGAAGTTCCCGGAAGTTCAGCTGATCGCGAGCGATAAGAACCTCGGGTTTGCCCGGGCGAACAATCTCGCTCTCACAAAAGCGCGCGGCCGCTTCCTCCTGCTCTTGAATCCTGACACGATATTGCAGGAAGATACCCTCCGGGTGATGATCCGGTTCATGGAAAAGAACCCGGATGCCGGGCTGGCCGGATGCAAGATTCTGAACCCTGATGGTTCATTTCAGCTCTCGTGCAGGAGAAGTTTTCCCACGCCCTGGGTCTCGTTCACAAAGGTGTTCGGGCTGAGCGGACTGTTCCCCGGGTCGCGGCTGTTCGGCCGGTACAACCTGACCTATTTGAACCCGGACGCGACGTATCCGGTAGACGCCGTCAGTGGCTCGTTCATGTTCCTCACCCGTGAGGCATACGAGAAAGTGGGAGGCCTGGATGAGTCGTTCTTTATGTATGGCGAGGATCTTGACTACTGTTACCGGATTCGATCCTCGGGGTTCAGGGTTTACTATGTTCATGAAACGCAGATCATTCACTTCAAAGGTGAGAGCACCCAGCGAAGCAGTATTGACGAGATCGAGGTGTTCTATGAAGCGATGCGGGTTTTCGTGCGGAAACACTACGGCCACTCGTTCCTGCTCTCGGCGTTTCTTTCGATAGGAATCACTCTCAGAGCCGCCGCCGCGTTTGTCGCCCGGGCGGTTCGCCCTCTCCCTGTTGTGCTCATGGATTTTCTGCTGGTCACCGGATCGATGATCGCAGGAGAGTTTCTCCGGTATGGAACCCTGTTTACACTGCCGTCCTATGCCTATCCGACTGCCTGGATTGTACCATCGCTTCTTGTCGTCGCTTCTCTCTACAGCCTCGGTGTGTACACGACACATCGCCACTCCGTTTCGCGCTCCGCAGGCGGTGTCATAGCCAGCTTTATCGCTCTCTCGGCGATTGTTTTCTTCGCAAAGGAATATGGGTTCAGCCGTATCGTTGTCGGGATCGCCGGCCTGATCAGTCTGATGGTGGTGCCGGGATGGCGCCTGCTCTTCCGGCTGGCGGGGCGATCCTCGGCGAAGAGGGATGGAAGAAAAAGCCTTTTCGGCCGGAGGACAGTCATTGTCGGGACGGGGGAGTCGGCACTGACCATCATTCGGAAACTCCGGGCGCGCGTCAGCGACGGGTATGAAGTGGTGGGGTTCGTGTCAACGAACCAGCGGGACGTCGGTGAAGTGATCGGCGGTCTTCCGGTCATCGGCACAACAGAGAATGTAGGGAAGGTTCTGACGGAACAGAGGATCACCGAGGTTATTTTCTCCACCGATGGCATCTCTTTCAAGGACATGCTTTCAGTCATTGCCCGAAGCAGCGGGAGAGGGGCCAATTTCAGGCTTGTCCCGAACAGCCTGGAGGCGATTATCGGCAAGGCCAGTATAGACGAACTGGACCCCATGCCTCTGGTGGAAATTGACTATAATATACACAGGTTCTCGAACCAGACCGCCAAACGGATCTTCGATATTCTCCTTTCGCTGCTTCTCATCGTCACGATCTATCCGGTCCGGCAGCTGTTTCAAATGGGGAGAAAGGAGAGCACCGGTGTTTCATGGATTGCGAACCTCCCGAAGGTTCTTGGAGGGAGGTTGAGTTTTGTGGGACTTCCAATCGGGGAGCAGAACAGACCGAACGGTGTCCGGACACCTGAGTTCCTGAACGGGCAGGCGGCCCCGCTGGGCCCGATCGGCCTGACCGGGCTTGTGCAGATCCAGGCGGATGCAGAGGCTCTTGATCCGGATGAAACCGAGAAGCTGAAACTCTACTATGCACGGAATCAGTCGATCGCACTCGATGTTGAGATACTGATGAAATCGATCAGAAACAGAAAGAGGGCAGGATGAGCAAATCTGTACTCGATTTTGAGAAACCGATTTTTGAGCTGGAAGAGAAGCTGGATGAACTCCGGCGGTATGCCGACAATTCCGATATTGCCGATGAAGTCGCGAAGATCGAAAAACGTGTCCACCAGCTTCAGCAGAACATTTTCTCGAACCTGACCCGCTGGCAGCGTGTCCAGCTGGCGAGGCATCCGGACCGGCCGTACACCACCGACTATATTAATCTCATGTCCGAGGACTTCATCGAGCTGCACGGAGACCGCCTGTTCGGCGATGACAAAGCGATCGTCGGCGGTTTCGCCCGGCTCGGGTCCCAATCAGTCATGATTATCGGACACCAGAAGGGGCGTGATACGAAATCGAATCTCTACCGGAACTTTGGAATGCCGAATCCCGAGGGTTACAGAAAAGCGCTCCGGCTGATGCGTCTGGCTGAAAAGTTCAATGTGCCGGTGGTGACAATGCTGGACACGCCGGGTGCGTACCCCGGGCTGGAGGCGGAAGAGAGAGGACAGGCGGAGGCGATCGCGCGGAATCTCCTGGAAATGTCATCCCTGCGCGTACCGATCGTGGTCGTCATTATCGGGGAAGGCGCTTCAGGGGGAGCTCTGGGGATCGGGATCGGAGACCGAATCCTGATGCTGGAGAACGCATGGTATTCCGTCATCTCGCCGGAGTCCTGTTCCAGTATTCTCTGGCGGAGCTGGAACTACAAAGAGCAGGCCGCCGAGGCTCTTCAGCTGACCGCCCCCGATCTGAAGAAGCAGGGAGTTATCGATTTGATCATTCCGGAGCCGCCGGGTGGAGCCCACAGAGATTACGAGAGGATTGCGCAGATCCTGAAAGAAGTCCTTCTCGAAGAGTTGAAAAAACTTATGAAGATCAAACCGGAAAAACTGGTCGAAAAGCGAAGAGCCAAATTTGCCGGAATGGGTGAATGGGCAGGCTGATCCGACAGGTGACCGATGTTCGGGTCCGTTATGCAGACACCGACCAGATGAGGATGGTGTACTACGGCAAGTTCTTCGAATATTTTGAACAGGGTCGGTCCGACCTGTTGCGGTCGATAGGTTTGTCTTATGGGCAATTTGAAGAAATGGGTTATTTTCTGCCCGTGATCGAGGCTCATGCGGTGTACAGGAAGTCAGCCCGTTATGATGATCTGCTGAACGTTGCCACACATCTACGGGAGATGCCTGTAGCCAGGGTCCGCTTGGATTATGAAGTCATGAGGGAGAATGATGTGATTGTTGAAGGACATACGGTCCACAGTTTTGTCACGGCGAGTACAGGGAAACCGACCCGGGCGCCCGCCCGGTTTCTGGAAGCGGTCGAACAGGCGATGCGGAAAGGCTGAACGATGCCGGAAGATCTGATCGACAGCGCCCTGAGCAGGGTGATCGAACTCGCCCTGATTGAAGATTCCGGAATGGGTGATCTCACGAGCGAAGCGATCGTCCCTGAAGAGGCGGAGACCGAAGCGAAAATCCTTCTGAAGGAGGACGCTGTCGTCGCCGGTTTGAAGGTGGCGGAGCTTGTGTTCATGATGTGTGATCCTGCGGTTCGGGTTTCGCATCAGGTTGCTGACGGTACACCCGGCTCCAGAGGGAGCATTGTCAGCATCATTGCCGGACAGGTCCGCGGAATTCTCCGGGGGGAGCGGGTGGCGCTCAACCTGCTTCAACGGATGAGCGGGATTGCCACGATGACCGCAGCCT
>JAOUDE010000161.1 GCA_029859455.1 Ignavibacteria bacterium
CGTGGTGGTTGCCGCAGTTTCGCGCGAGTCCGCAGAGAAAGCAATCAACGCAATCAAGGCACTGACGGAAGTCCCCGAGCTCGGTAAAGTGTATATGTCCACCGTGAAGAAGGTGATGGACTTCGGCGCATTTGTCGAGTTCCTTCCGGGGAGAGAAGGGCTTGTCCACATCTCGCAACTCGACAGCAAGCGGGTAGAGAAAACCAGCGATGTGGTGAAGGTGGGTGACAAATTCGAGGTGAAAATCATCGATAAGGACGACCAGGGTCGTTGGAAGCTGAGCCGAAAGGTCCTTCTCCAGAAGGAACAACAGCCGGCAAAGGTTGTCGACCAGGAGTAGATCCTATGGAAGATGAAGTAAGAACTCTTCTCGACGATTTACGGGAGTTCGAATCCCGCATGACACGCGAAGATCAGTTTGACTTCCAGATGCTTCGGAAAAGAGAAAAGGACAGCGAGGAATTCGACCGCCTCTCCACCCGGAGAGTCGGCGAACTCCACAAGAAATATGTTGTAAAGAAGATTGTGAAGGACATCGATTCTCTGTTGAAAAAATATTCCAGGCAGGTTAAGGACTTCGGTCCGGGCAAAGATTCCTCCTCCGAAGAAGGCGAGCCGAAATGACCGCTGGAAAAGAGAACGCCTCGATCATTCTCGGAGCAGGCTGTTTCTGGTGCGTGGAGGCGGTGTTCGAGCGTCTGCAGGGAGTCACTGACGTGGAGTCCGGTTACGCCGGAGGGAGCAAACCGAACCCGACATATGAAGAGGTCTGTTCCGGAGCAACCGGTCACGCGGAGGTAGCGAAGGTTACGTACGATCCATCGGCGATCTCCCTCAAGGATATCCTCCGGGTCTTCTGGGCCTCTCATGATCCGACAACACGTGACCGTCAGGGTGCGGATTCCGGTACCCAGTACAGGTCTGTCATCTTCTACCGGACGGAGGAAGAGCGGGTGATCGCTGAGCAGTCAAGGTCTGATGCGCAGAAGGATCTTAGCGAACCAATTGTGACGGAGGTAACTCCGTTGACCGGCTATTTTCCTGCGGAGAACTATCACCAGGATTACTACAGAAAGAACGGAGCGGCAGGGTATTGTCAGGTCGTGATCCGTCCCAAGCTTCAGAAGCTCGGACTGGAGGGGAGCAAAGGTCAGGTTCCGGCCGGGTCGGTCAGACCGTAAGGAGTTGGTGCTTGAAAAGGTCGACCCGAAGTTCTGTTGAAAGCCATCGAACCACGTCAGGGCCGTACTTGTTAAGGTAGTAGACGATGTTCAGTTCCCGTTCCTGAAGGTTCCCCGCGGGCATGACGGTCTGGAGAGCCCTCTCTATCTGACGTACAGCAGTTTCATTCCTTCGCTTTTGTGCCGCCAGAGATTTCTCCTTCAGGCCCCGGAGTGCTCCTTCTATTTTTGATCTTCCTCCCTCGAGCGGTCCTTTCAGCGTTGCATCAATTTCCGTCAGCCCGAAGGTCAGTTCCGCCATCATGTTCTCGACCGATTCTCCTGCCGTCCGGAATAACGCGTCAATGTTCACTCCTCCAAGCTGCTGCAGGATCTCCCGGGTAACAACCTCGGGGTCTTCAAAGAGTCTCACGGCGGGAAGCTGATATTTCCCGGCGACCCGGTCCACACGGTCCTCGATGAATGTCGCGCTTGCCCTCGGGATAATGACAGGCTGTACAACCCCGAAATGCTCGTACACAAGGGAAAGTTGAGCCTGGTATGCGACCTCAGACGGCCCTCCGATGTAAGCAACCGTAGGGAGCAGGTAGTCCTGAACGATCGGCCGGAGAACAACATTGGGGCTGAATCGCTCCGGATTCTGGTGGAGGATCACTCCCAGCTCTTCCTTCGGGAAATACTGCCGTGTGCCCTTCAGACTGAAGTCAGTCTCCCGCGGCTCGATCAGATAGCGGCCTCCCTTATGAAGGAGGAAAAGGTTGATCGATTTCGGTTTCACCTGTGCATGATAGCGTTCTTCCAGATCCGCACTCTGACGAACAACCAGTTGCGAGGTTGCAGGATAATCGCGGATCTCGCGCTCGAACAATGGCGTAAGTTCTCTTTTCAGCTCCGGTTCGCTTGGATTCAGAAAGAGCAGCCCGGAATCATCAAAGAGATGGTTCAACCAGGTTGCGAATGCATGAAGCAGGGTTCTCCCCTCGGAGTAACTCTTCCGAAGAGAGGAAAGGGTATCTGCTGTGAACTCCGTCGGCAGAAGCGATTGTTCAAGTGTCCGGAACACCTCTTCGATGGAGTCTGTCAGAATTACGTCACCCGCAGGTCCGGAATTCCTTGCCTGGGTGCGGGGGTCGCCTGAATACTCGAGTCTGACGGGGGCGCCACCGCGGTCGAGCACATTGACGCGGCTGACTTCCTGAAAGTCGTGATCTTCGCCCTCAAGCCAGAAAACAGGGACAAAGTCATATTTCGGAAATCGTGTTTTCAGGGCCGCTGCAGTTTGCAGACAGGTGAGTGTCTTGTAGAGTGTGTACATCGGTCCGCCAAACAGACCAACCTGCTGACCTGTGACCACAGCGAACGTCGTTTCCTTCGAAAGGAGACGGACGTTCGTAAGCGCTTTGGTCTGTGCTCCGAAAGCCAGGTTCTGCCGTTCAAGAACGGATGACAGCAGAACCCTGTCGACCTTTCTTTCACGAACCCTCTCCATGAGAGGATGAAAAGCCTCGTCCGATCTGAAGTTCGTCGGGAAATAGCTTCCGACCCTCTCATAATCATAGAGGTAATCCAGATAGAGGTTGGAAAAACCTGTCGAAGATGGAAGCTCCCGGAAATCAATCGCTTCCGGGAGGTGTCCGTTGACCGGATGAACCTTGTCAGGTTTCAAGGATACGGGGACTGGGGTAGATTGAGTCATTAGGTGGTAATTGAACGGCAATATACATGAATGACCCGCTACATGCAAGAATGCTCCCGACCTGCAACTCCTCCGCAGGAACAGATCTACCCGCAGTTCGCTCGAGTGCAGAATGAGAGAGAAGCTCTTATTGACTTTCGTTCTTGGCTTTGCTATCTTCCTACATCCCTGTTTGGGCCTGTGTGGAACTGGATGCTGAGAACAGTGATAGCCCAAAGGGCCTTCATAAAACGCAATAGCCCAGGAATACTTCCTTTTTTGATCTTCTCCGTCGATACTTCTTCGTACATTCCAGAGGGAATCGATTCCTTCCGAATTTTCTTATCGTCCGCTCCCTGCATTCTCATGGAGTAATTGCAGGTTTGTATCATTCGAGGCTCCCATCATCGAAAACAATGAGTTTGAACGCCCGGAACACATATGTCTGAGCAGAAGAAAACAGGCCTTCCCCCGATAACCTCATCCGTTCCTGTGGGAGGGGGAGGTGGAGCCCGGCCGGCGACACCGGCGGCGGCGCCAAAGCAGGCCGCACCGGCGCCTTCAGCACCGGCGATCCCGGCTCCACCGACGGCCGCAGCAGCAGCTCCGAGCGCGATTCCGGCGCAGGCTCAACCGGTTGCCGCACCAACAAGACCCGCCGCTCCTGTGCGGAAACCGAGACAGGACAAGCCACCGGAGAACGATCAGGGTATCTGGCGGATCAGCAGGAAGAATTTTCTGAACGTTGCCGGGTGGTTTGCATTCTTCAGTTTTCTTGCAACGGCGACCATCGGCGCGCTCCGGCTGATGGTGCCAAGGGTTCTCTATGAACCACCTTCTGCATTCAAAGCGGGCTACCCGGAGGATTACATTGTCGGGGAGGTGGATGAGAGCTACAAAGATGATTTTCGCGTCTGGATTGTACGGGAGCCGGACGGGTTCTACGCGATCTCGGCGATCTGCACACATCTGGGATGCACACCGCGATGGCTTTCATCCGAAAAGAAATTCAAATGTCCGTGCCATGGGAGCGGGTTCCACATCGACGGAGTCAACTTTGAAGGGCCGGCGCCCAGGCCGCTGGAGCGACTGAGAATCAGCCTCGCGGATGACGGTCGGCTGTTAATCGACCGGAAGATCAAGTTCCTGTACGAAAAGCAGGAGTGGTCGAAGCCGGGAGCATTTCTGAGATATACCTGACGAAGGTTGCGGGGAACAGACCCTGCTGATGAGACGATGACCGGGTTGGCGGCCCGGGTCAGGCAGTATCGGTTACACAGGTAGAATACCAACGAGGACGTTATGCTGGGCATCATCGAACAGATGAAAGAAAAGATGCAACGGTCGGAGGTCTACAAGTCGATCTTCCGGCACAACTATCAGGACACCCAGCGGAACAGAGCGCTTCAGATCGTCGACAATGTCTTCCTCCACCTCCACCCGGTAAGAATTTCAAGGCATGCCACCAACATAGGTTTCACGTGGGGGATGGGAGGAATCACATTTCTCCTCTTTATCGTCCTGACCGTCACTGGCGTCATCCTGATGTTCTACTACCGACCGGCGGCCGAATACGCCTACGATGATATGAAGTACCTGATGAACGACGTGGCATTCGGACCGCTGATGCGCAACATGCACCGGTGGGCTGCCCATGCGATGGTTATCACTGTGATGCTTCACATGTTCCGGGTCTTTCTGACAGGTTCCTATAAAGCTCCCCGGCAGTTCAACTGGGTTGTCGGAGTGCTTCTTCTGACCCTCACATTTCTCCTGAGTTTCACAGGATATCTTCTTCCCTGGGATCAGCTCTCCATCTGGGCGGTGACTGTCGGTACCAACATGGCACGTGCAACGCCTCTCCTCGGACACGAGGGTCCGTTCGGACCGGAGCTGGGGATGAGGATCGACAACGACGTCCGGTTCGTTCTGCTGGGCGGCACGCAGGTCGGCCCGCCGACGCTGCTCCGCTTCTACGTACTCCATTGCATTTTCCTTCCGCTCGTGGCGGGGATATTCATGATCGTACATTTCTGGCGCGTTCGAAAGGACGGCGGGATCTCGGGACCCGGCGAATCGAAATCTCCATGATCCGGAAAACACTCTAATGGAACACCTTCTCAAGATTATATCGAAGCCTGACAATATTCCGATTGTCTTTCTTCTGGTTCTGGTCGTCTTCTACACCTGGTACGGCTTCAAGCAGGCGATAGCGAACGACAGGGCCGGGACGCCGCTGGAAGCGTCGATGTCTGACAAGGTCCAGGTATGGCCGTATCTCGTCAGAGTCGAATTCCTAGCTGCGCTTCTGGTCATGGTTATTCTGACCTTCTGGTCGTTCCTGCTGGATGCGCCACTGGAAGAGCCTGCGAACCCCGCTCTGACGCCGAATCCATCGAAAGCTCCCTGGTATTTCCTGGGCCTGCAGGAGATCCTGGTCTATTTTGATCCGTGGATTGCAGGCGTTCTGATTCCGACGCTGATCATTGTCGGCCTTTGCGTCATTCCGTACATCGATATCAACCCGAAGGGAAACGGCTACTACACCTTCAAGGAACGACGCTTCGCGGTGACCACATTCTGTTTCGGGTTCATCGTCCTCTGGGTGGCGCTGATTATCCTGGGGACATTCTTCAGGGGACCCGGGTGGAACCTGTTCGTTCCGTGGGAGGAGTGGGACACACACAGAGTGGTCGCACTCACCAACGTTGATTTCTCCGAGTTCTTTTTCGGCGTGCCGACGAGACTCGTCGACGATTCGCTGAATCCCCTCGGGATGATCATCGGATCGGTGACCATCCTCCTCTGGTATGGCCTGGGAGTAGCCTACTATTTCTGGAAAAAGGGAACCGAGGTTATTCAGAAACTCGGACTTGTGCGATACAGTATCGTTGCCTTTCTGTTTCTCACGATGATGTCGATGACGGTGAAGATCGTTCTCCGGATCGGACTCAACATCAAGTATATTCTGGTCACGCCCTGGTTCAACGTGTAGCACGACATCGACTGCCAAGGTAGCAAGAAGGATTGACTGTGTTTAAGAAGCGGCTCGAAACACCTATTGAAGAACGGGATTACAGCGGCTATTACCTGCTGTTCTCCGGGTTACTCTTTGTCGGCACCATGTGGGCTGTCGTGGATGAGGTTTCGACGCGTCGTCCCTGGAAGGACTACCAGCGGGAGTATGCGGCC
>JAOUDE010000263.1 GCA_029859455.1 Ignavibacteria bacterium
CCCGGACGACGCCGGACACCCGGTAACCGTTACGTTCATAGAATCGCCTGGCCCGTTTAAGGACTTCGGTTGTATCCAGCGTTACCTTCGTACAACCCTGCCCTCGCAATTCGGTTTCCACCGCCAGGAGCAGCCTCTGAGCGACACCGCTCCCCTGATGGTCCGGCCGGACAGCCATTCCGCGAAGATGCCCCTCCCCTCCTCCGACAATGTTGCAGCCGATCGTGCCGATAACTTCTCGTTCCGGAGTCAAAGCAACGAAGAGAGTCATCTCCCGAAAGCGGCTCCGGATGGTGGCAGGTGAAAGAATGGTATCGCTGAACCCATCCGGCGTGTAGTCAGCCCGGTATGGTTCAAATGCGGAACGGAGACAGTCGGGAATTCCGCCAGCATCGGCAGCGAGCGCTTTTCGAACAACGAACGACTCGCTGCTCTCGTGCGCCGCATTCATCGGGATTCACCTCCGAAACGCCGGCGCATCGATGACCCGGTTCGTTCCGCCGCTGTAGAGCGAGTACTGGAATCCCTTTCGTGAACCGATGGCGCCAACCGCCCCGTCCTTGCGAAGGGCAAGGAAGCCGACGAAAAAATCGGGATCGTCGCGATAGCGAGGCTGTCGCCGGAAGATTCTGTCGACCGCCTCGGCACATGCTTCTTCGGGGGGGACTCCCTGACGCATCAGTTCCACAATGATGGCGCTCCCGGCGATTTTGATCACCGCTTCGCCGAGACCGGAACTGGTAGCTGCACCTGCCTCGTTGTCCACAAACAGGCCGGCACCGATGATCGGGGAATCTCCCACCCGCCCCCGCATCTTCCACGCGGCGCCGCTCGTCGAACAGCCACCCGCGAGCCGACCCTCACCGTCCCGAACCAGCAGCCCGACCGTATCATGGTTCTCTTTTCCAACAGGCGGGTTATAACCGCTGCTGGTCAACCATTCTTTGTACGCCTTCCTCGCATTCTCCGTCAGGAGCGACCGTTCACGAAATCCCTCTCCGACCGCAAACCGGAGCGCCCCCTCTCCCGCAAGCATCACATGCGGGGTTTGTTCCATTACCTTCCGGGCAACCGAAATCGGATGCTCGATCCCCTCCAGGAACATCACCGAACCTGCATTTCCTTCACTATCCATGATGCATGCGTCGAGCGTCAGATGGCCGTCCCTGTCAGGGAATCCACCCTGACCAACACTGGTCACCGAAGGGTCGTTTTCCACAACAACGATCCCCTGTTCGACCGCATCCACCAGAGACCCTCCCTGCTCCAGAACGTTTGCCGATGTCTCGTTCACCGGCAGTTTGAAGTCCCAGGTGGATGCGACCACAATATCGCCAGAGCCCGGGAGAGAGCTCTTCTGCGGTTCTGACATGGAAAGGATCGCCGGCATCGCAGCCGAAGCCGAGATCGTCTGTATGAATCGTCGTCGCTTCATCGTCATTTCCCTTTCTTCTCCCACGTTCTGAGCACCGTGCAGAGGCGTCTGACCAGCACGGCATCGGTGGTTGTCGCCGCGTATTCATCGGATCCCTCATGATTCCCCATATGGACCGTCCTGTTGCGGTACCGCATCCGGCTCCGGACTCGTTTCGCAGCAGCAAGATGAACTTCGAGAACTCCCGTCCGGAGGATCATTCGAAGATGACGCTCCACCCCGCCGCCCGGCATGACAATGATCCGGTCGCCGGCGAGCTCATGCAGCGAACGGATCAGCTCAATCCCTTGGCGTGCTGTCGGTCGCTGGCCTGATGTCAGCACCCTCTGGACTCCGAGGCGCATCAAACTTCTGAGAGCTGACAGGGGATCGCTCGTCATATCGAACGCGCGGTGGAAGGTGACGCTCATCCCCCCGGCGAGTTTCATCAGAACCCGGGTCCGTCGGACATCGACCGTGCCGTCGGTCCTGAGGATCCCGAACACCACGCCGTCAGCCCCGAGTGACCGGGCCTGCCGGACATCCTGTTTCATCACCTCGAACTCAGTAGCCGAATAACAGAAGTCTCCCCCTCTCGGTCGGATCATGACATGAAGTCCGATCCTGAGCCGTCTCCGTGCTTCACGGATCATCCCGGCACTCGGCGTTGTCCCTCCTTCGAGGAGGTTTTCGCACAGTTCCACCCTGTCCGCGCCACCCCGCGCTGCAGCAAGAGCGGACTCGACGGAATCAACGCAGACCTCCAGTTTGATCGCTCGTTTTGCCAGGGTCTTCCTCATTCGAGGATGATCTCGTCCGCAAACAACCAGGCGCCATGTCCGGCCCCTGGCTGACCATCAGGGATCAGACCCCGGTTCAGCGCGATGACCCGAACAAACCTCGCCTCACGCGCATCAAAACGGAGCGTACAATCAGACCATGGAGTCCTGCTCCCGGCAACGACTGCAACTGAAGTGAAAGAGGTTCCATCCTGCGAGACGAGAACCTCAACCTTTCCGGGGGGATGGATCCAGCTCTCTTTTGCGTCGATGAACGCGCAACGGACCTGGCTGATCCGGTGCACGCCCTCCAGATCGATGACGGCGTCCATGTCTGTTCCCCGGAAGCCGAGCCAGTCCATCCCGAACCGTCCCGGATCGCCACGGATTCCGTCGACCAGCATCCTTCCCTCCCCGTTACTGTATTGCGGATCGGGAAGGTCGCGGAGCGTGACCGGTTTTCCGGTCGATAACGATATGACAAATTCCTGCTCGATTGTTTCTCCCATCTGGTCATCACCGCTAAACAGAGCTGCCCTGACCACTCCGGTTTGTTCCAACAGAAAGGGAGACTGATAAAGCTCCGCGCCGGGTGTCAGGTCTGACGGACCGGTAACAAAGCGGATCTCTCCCTCCACCGGCGCTTCAAGGGCGCAGAGGACTCCGCTCTCAGGCGCAGAAACGGAGCTGATGGAGACCTGGAAGATTGACCGCGCATAATTGACGCCGCGATGATCAAGGAACGGCAGGTGGCCGGTCAGGCGCGCAATAAAATCGCTGTAGTCGCGTTGCTCCTTCCGGCTCCAGACCACTTCCGACAGGGCGAGCATGCGCGGGATCGCCATATACTCGACCTGTTCAGGAGTTGAGATATATTCTGTCCAGACATTCCCCTGCGCCCCCAGGATGTGACGCCGCTCGTCACCGGTCAGTTCCTCAGGAATCGGCTCGTACTCGTACACTTTCTGTAATGGTGTGTAGCCGCCGATCGCGAGCGGCTCGTACCGGGGGTTCCCCTGATAATGATCGAAGTAACAATGCGAACCGGGTGTCATGATCGCATCATGCCCCTCCCTTGCCGCGGTGATGCCCCCTTCGGTCCCGCGCCAGCTCATCACGGTGGCGCCGGGTGAAAGACCACCTTCCAGAATCTCATCCCATCCGATCAGTTTCTTCCCCCTGCTGTTGAGGAACCGTTCGATCCGTTTGACAAAGTAGCTTTGCAACTCTTCTTCATCCCTGAGCCCCTCACGGGCAAGAACAGTCTGACACCCGGAACACTCCTTCCACCGCGTCTTTGGGCTCTCGTCCCCTCCGATATGAACATAGGGAGCGGGAAACAGATCGCAGACCTCTCCCAGAACATCTTCGAGGAATGCGAATGTCTCTTCCTTCGGACAATACACATCCTCGTAGACTCCCCACGCCTTCCCGACCTCGAACGGTCCCCCGGTGCAGGAGAGCTCGGGATACGCCGCAAGGGCGGCTGTCGAATGTCCCGGCATCTCGATTTCCGGGATCACCATCACGTTCCGTTCGGCGGCATATGCCACAACTTCCCGTATCTGCTCCTGCGTGTAGAACCCGCCATAGCGGAGCGAGTCGAAGCGCTGCTCGCGGTAGTGGCCGACCATCGACCCGTCTCTCCATCCGCCGATTTCGGTCAGCCTGGGATGCTTTCTGATCTGAATCCTCCATCCCTGATCCTCGGTCAGGTGCCAGTGGAAGCGGTTCATTTTGTAGAACGAGAGATAATCGATATACCGCTTGATGAATGCGACAGGGAAAAAATGCCGGCAGACGTCGAGATGCATCCCGCGCCACGTGAAACGGGGATAGTCATGAATCGTCACAGCCTTGATCACTCTGCTCCCCTCTCCCGGCAACCCGAGCAGCTGGAGCACTGTCTGCCCTCCGTAGAAGAGTCCGCCTGTGCCCCCTGCCTCGATCCGGATCCCCTCCGGAGAAACGGTG
>JAOUDE010000162.1 GCA_029859455.1 Ignavibacteria bacterium
AAATGATCAAGACGTTTCGTGACAAGCATAGTCGTTTCCGTTTGGTGAAATAATGTTCGGTCAGAGCTGAAACTCGATCACCTTTTTCCGGAGATCGAACGGTTCCAGCTGGCTCAGGCCAAGATGGTCGACCGCTGCCGAAAGCAGCTTCTCTTCATCCTCTGTGCCCGGTGTATAGAACTTCCCCGCCATGAGGAGCGCCTCTTTCGGTGTGACACCGACAATCTCGCTTCCGGTCACCTCGATCCCGAGTTCCTTCCCCTGCCGTCGCACTTCCTCGAACGCCACATGTGGGGGGGTGACATGATAATTGACAAGATTCATCGACACCTGAGCGATGTCATGGGTCTCGAGGAGAACTCCCATCGCTTTGACACTCTTTAATGTCCCGGGGATCTTCACCTTCTTCCCTTCAGCATCGAGGACCGGCTTCCCGTCGGCATCTCTCTTGAGCTGGCCGCTTTCCCGCACGCTGAGCGCAATCCGGTTGGCAAGCTCCGTATCATTTGTTTTCAGATTCACATTGTATGCAATCAGAAACATCCGCGCACCGGCCGCCGTGGCGCCTGACTTCGGATTGAACTCGGCTTTGCCGAAATCGGGCTTCCATTCCGCCTGCGCGAGCTTTTGTTTCAGCCCCTCGTACTCACCCTTGCGGACATTCGAAAGATTCGAACGCTCAGGAGTGGAAGCCGCTTCTTCGTAGAGGAACACCGGGATACCAAGTTCTTTCCCGACGCGGGCGCCGTACCGGCGTGCAAGCTCGGCACACTCCTCCATCGTCACGCCGGAAACCGGAACGAACGGAACCACATCGGTCGCCCCCATGCGAGGATGCTCTCCCTTGTGCTTCGTCATATCAATCAGCTTTGCGGCGGTCTCGGTCACTTTGAACGCGGCTTCGACCACCGCATCCGGCCCGCCGACAAAGGTGACGACAGTCCGGTTGTAATCCTTGTCCGGCTCTGCACTGATTAGTTTCACACCTGCCACAGCAGTGACCGAATCACGGATCGCTCCGATGACCGCGGCATCCCGCCCTTCACTGACATTCGGTACACACTCAACGATTTTCGACATGAACACCAGCTCCTTTACACCTCAAGCAAAACACCCTGCTTAATTGTCTTTGTTATATGATTGACACCGAAATGATATGCCAGCATGCGGTAGTCTTTCATTTCCGCCACAATCAGATCAGCGCTCTTTCCCGGCTCGATACTTCCGGCCGAAGATGACAGGCTCAATGCTGCGGCACCGTTCAGTGTCGCCGCGGTGATCGCTTCTTCCGGCGTCATCTTCATCTGCGTACAGGCGATCGTCATCATCATCGGCATCGAGTACGACATGCAGGATCCCGGGTTGAAGTCGCTTGCGATGGCCACCGGCACACCGGCATCGATCAGCTTCCTGGCCGGGGCATACCCGTGGTTCAGAAAAAACGAAACACCGGGGAGAAGTCCTGCCACCACACCCGCGCGGGCGAGCGCCGCGATCCCTTTGTCACCGGCACGTTCAAGATGATCAGCGGAAACTGCGCCAACCTCTGCGGCAACCTCGGCACCACCGAGCGGCGTCAACTCATCGGCATGAATCTTCGGCTCCATCCCCCACTTCTTCCCTTCGCGGAGGATCCTGGCTGTCTCTTCAGGACCAAAATAGCCTTCCTCGCAGAAAACATCACAGAACGCCGCCAGCTTCTTTCTTCCGACATACGGGATCATCGTGTTGATGACCAAATCGACGTAACCGGCCAGGTTCTGACGGTATTCCGCCGGGATCGCATGGGCGCCAATGAAGGTCGGAATCACCGACATCAGCTCTTCCTTCCCGAGCTCGTTGATCGCTTCGAGCATTTTGACCTCGGTATCGAGATCGAGTCCGTAACCCGACTTGATCTCAACCGTCGTGGTGCCGTGCCGGAGCAGATCATTCAGGAACCGCGCCGTCTGCTTCTTCAGCTCTTTCTTTGTCGCAGATCGGACATTGCTGACGGTCGATACAATCCCGCCTCCCGCCTCCGCTATCTCCTGATAGGTCGCCCCCTTCGCCCGGAGCGCAAATTCCTTCTCCCGTGTTCCTGCAAAGAGCATATGCGTGTGCGAATCAACGAAACCGGGAAGTACCGTCTTTCCTGAACAGTCAAGCTCCGGAAAATCATCCGGCAGCTTCTTCCGGAACTCCTTCATCGGACCGACCCATGAGATCGTTCCGCCCTCACACAGCACACCCGCGTCATCCACCAGCCCGAGCTCACTCATCGCCGGTCCGGTTTTCACTCTGTCGCCGCCGGAAGAGACGGTGACGAGCTGCGTTATGTTCTTGACGAAGAGATCCAAAGGAACCAGGGGTTGATCCAGGAGCGCAGAGCCGGGCCCGCGGATGGAACATGCATCGGGAAGCAGCAAAAAGATACAAAATGTGGGATGGACCCGCAACTCAGGGCAACGACATGGGAGGCTTTTCAGTACAGGTGTTGCCAAAGGAACTCAGAGCCGCCTGGACGGAAGCAGATTCAGCGGCCGCCGAAGAGTGCCGTGAGGTCCGGACTGAGCTCCGGAAGGCCGCCGTCACGGCGCATCAGTGCAGTGTACTTGCGGTAAAAATCATCAGGACCGTTCGCTATCGTTTCCATCAGCGCTTCCCGTCCAAGCGACTGATCGATCTGCCGTGCGATCACCATCCCTGTGATCGCACCGTAGCTGTCCCAGTACATGGAAGAGTTGGAGTTCCGGATCAGCTCTCCGGCCTGAGCGGGAGAGATACCGCGCGAACGCAGGCGCGCCGCGGCCTGATTGAATTCCTGAAAGGCCGAGTTGATCTTCGGAAGCTGGTCGTTCGTGAACCGACCGCCGGTTCGCTGGATCAATGAAAGATAATGTGCGATCCCCTCATTCTGTGTCAGATCGAGCAGGTTGTCAAGATAATTCCGGCGCGTGCTATAATACTGCTTCCAGGCGGGGGATTGATCTTTGTACACGCCGAATGCCGCGTGGAACACTTCATGGGCAACCACACTCAGGAGGCCGATGAACCGTTCATCGAGCGTCCTGCCATAACTCACTGCTTTGGAAAGGTTCACGACAATCGTAAGTTCTCCCTGCCGCTCGCCGACGAAGATCGGGGTGTCTCCCTTCCATTCCACGCGGCGGACGAAGGCATCGATATTCTGATGCCCGAAAGCCACGACGTACATCGGGATCGATGTCGAGAGTTTCGTGTCGGCCGGAAACAACTGGGCAACCGTGCTGACAACTTTCCCGGCAAAGTTCCTTTGTTTCAACGCATCGAGGAGCTCCTTGAGCTCACGGACACCTTTCTTCCCATACTCCATCCTGAAGATGTCATCAGCGATCGTCTGGTTGAATTTGGCTGCCTGGAGCGCTTCCTCCAGATCACCGGTGGTCAGCCGCCGGTTCGCAAGCAGTCCGGTGGTTGCAAGGGCAATCTGGCTGCCGCGGAGACCGGCGATCATCGAAGGACTGCCGGAGAGACCGCGGAAGAGTTCGATCGAGCGTTCGGCCGATTCGACATCGATCCTGAGGTGAACGTCGAACTGCTGGTCCGCCATCGCGGTCACCGTGACCATGACCAGCAGCGCTATGGCAGGAAGCCGGATCATATTCGTTTGATCACCACCAGCGTCATGTCGTCATGCTGAGGAGTTCCATTCATGTGACCGTTCAGGCGCTCCGAGATTATTTCTATGATTTCACCTGATGACAGACTGGCAACATCAAGACCGGCAATCAACTCAGTAAGCCGGTCCTCACCGAACAGATCCTTCCGATCATTCATCGCCTCGGTGATACCGTCCGTCATCAGAAAGAGGGTATCGCCCGGAGCGAAACGGACCATCTTGTTCTTATAGCGGGCGTCCTCGACCATGCCGAGCGGGAAATTGACACCGCTTCCATCGAGCCATTCCGTACGACCTGCACGCAGCATCAACGGTTTCACCTGACCCGCATTGGCGAACACCACTTTCTTTTTCTTCGCATCGACTGCCGCCAGCAGGAAGGAGGCGAAATTGCCGCGGCGGGAATGTGCATAGAACGACTTGTTCAGTTTCGTGAGAACCGATGCGGGCGAGCGGAAAGATTCCATCTCTGCCGTGAAGGCACCGCTGATAAACACCGCTGACATCGCCGCATGCATTCCCTTGCCTGACACATCGAACACAGCAACCGGAAGGGAGCCTTCCTCTTCTCCGGTATCTCCGTATGCGTAATGATCGCCCCCCACTTCTGAGGCGGAGACAGACCTGCCGGCAACATCAAGTCCCGGGACAACAGGATCGGACTTCGGCATGAGGGAATGCTGAACCTCACGTGCAAGAGTCAGCTCAGTCTGCAACGATTCCTTCTCACCCCGTTCGGTCGAAACCACCCAGACAAGCAGATTCACCGCTGCCAGGACCAGCGCGGCCGACACCACGAGCTGCATAATTCCATCCCCGGCAATCTGCACAAAGCCGACGAGGATGCCGAACGCAATCAGCGTCACGGAGATTACCACAAACCGCCTGCGATCAACAGGAACCGACGCATAGATTTCTTCACTCCAGAGAAGCGAAAACGCCAGTGCATCCCAGACTCTCAGGTCTTCTCCGGACAATTCCACACGCTCCTTTGCTTCCCGTCTCTTCTGCTCGACAGCGACCTTCAGCTTCCCCCACATCAGATAGATCACGCCGGCGACCACCAGGTCAAAACCGAGGCGCATCCAGTTGCCGGTCGATGCTCCGTCCGCAATCGCACTCAGGATTTCCACGGCGATCAGCACCTTGATTGCAAGAATGCTGTACCGTTTCAGTTTTGCAGGATCAATCATCTTTCGGGAACACCAGACATTGTGTACGGATAAAACATTCCGGTTCTCATACGTTATTTTCCGCGTTCTGATTCATCCCGCCGTTCCTCGTACCCCTTGCAGGAAAGCACAGGAAGACTAGGGTAGCGGGGGTAGGCGGGATCCGTTTTGGAACGCCCGCAAAGAAGAAAACGGCTTCGAGGAGTTTCAACCAGCATACCAAACTCACAGCTGTCACACAGAGAGGCGTGAATGATGTTGCTCGATTCCCGGTCAGAAACCGACCCGCCCGGGCGTTTTCGCCCCTCATCCATTGCAGAATTCATAAGGAACTCTTTGATGGTTGCCACGGATCCTTAAATCACAGAAAATGCCTGTTAATGTTCGGCTATCGGTGATCGGCATCAATCTGCCAAAGATATTCTGTTACGAGGGTTCCCTGCCTCTTGACTATGGATGTGACGCCACCGTATATTGGGATAGACTCGTACGGGGGATCAGCCACTTCCCTTTGACAGCGTTGCTGCGGTTGTGTTTGAGGCAGACAGTAACGTGTGAATGCCCCTCCGCTTATCTGCCAACCTAATCAATCTATTCCAAAGTTCATACTCTGGAGGGAGTCATGAGACAGTCCTTGTCTCGCTTTGCGGGGCATCAATGGTGAACTACGTCATTGGTCGCCCCTTTTCTTGTTGCAGCACTCGTGTTGACCGGCTGTGCGGACCAGTTGCCGGTCGGAGAATCGCGGGCGGAGGTCGTCGAGAGTGGTGACCTGCCTGATGCGATGTTGAATGTCGAGGGAGGCATCGATCTCGCTGTCCTTGACGATGTCGGTTCATTCGACGCATCAGTTGCCAATGCGTACTTTGAGCTTTCGTACAACACCACCAAAACCGAGCTCCTCACGCCCCCGGTGGCATCCAGGAACTTCGGCTATACCGGTGTTGCGCTGTACGAGGCACTGGTTGGAGGAATGCCAGGGTATCAGTCAATGGTCGGTCAGCTGAATGAATTCGACAGCGCTCCTTCCATTGATCCTGCCCTCGAGTATCACTGGCCGACGGTTGCCAATTCAGCCCTTGGCCGTATCATGTGGGGCCTTTATAAGGACAGACCTGCGGCTCTCGCATCGATCCGCGCGCTGCATGATGAGTACGCAAAGGAGTTCCGGTCGGTCTTATCACAGGAAACCTACCAGCGATCCGCACTGCACGGCCGCGCGGTCG
>JAOUDE010000163.1 GCA_029859455.1 Ignavibacteria bacterium
GATCAGGTCCCAGAGAACCGGTTCAATCTCGGTCGCTATCGATTCGAACTCCTCGACCCTTCCGAGCTGGAAGTAGAAAGAGGCTATGTCAGAGCTGAGGTCCCACGACATCGGAACCTTCTCACGAGGAATCACTTCCTCCATCCTGTCGAGAACACGCTCAGCGTTTTTCTCGCTCCCCGCGACATTCATTTCGTACAACGCAAGACGGATGAAACCTGACCGATAGTTCGTCATCAGCCGGGTGACGTTCTCGTCAAAGTAGACTTTGGCGTCAGCTATGCTTCTGAACTTGTAGCCGTACTGCGGAGTCTTCGAGTGCCCTTCCGGCTCATTGAACAGGTTCGCCTCCAGAATATCCGGGGCAATACCAGCTTCCTGGGAGGGGATCCTCTGCACTTCCAGCCGCCAGGTCAACCCGCGGAACCAGAGGAATTGATCGAGACCGATCTTTGAATCTGGTGCGACAGTCACCGCGAAATAGATCGGTTTCTCCCACTGATTCGACCGGATAATCTCCCACACCATCCTGTCCTGCACCCTGATCGCCGTTGTGGTCTGTCCCACCCTGAATGTATGAGGGAAGGTCCAGCTTATTTTTTTCCGGTTCGTCACCGCAGTATCAGTTATCCCGAACCTCTGGTACGCTTCTGCCGGGACCGGAATCTCGACCGTCTGCGAGGTCCATTGAATCGGTTGAATGTTGTGGATCTGAGAATCTGTCAGTCCGATCCGGACCGGGCTCGCCTCCTCGTAATACGGATCCAGCTTCAGCTGCCTGATATACCATGGTGTGTTCACCAGACTCAGATTCACGATCCGGACATCACGGCGGACACCCTCGACGTCCTGAAGATACCAGAGCGGGAACGTGTCGTTATCCCCGTTCGTAAACAGGATCGCATCCTGCTCGCACGACTGTAGGATGTTATACGAATAATCCCATGCAATGTAGTTTCCGGACCGGTCATGGCTTTCCCAGTTCATCCGTCCCATATTGAACGGAATCGCAATGAACAGCAGCCCGGTAATCACACCGGTGCCCAGTTGCACCTGCTTTCCGTCCTGCAGCGCTTTCTTCACAAGATCACTCAGAAACACAACACCAATGGCGATCCAGAGAGAAAAAATATAGAATGCACCGACGTAGATATAATCTCGTTCTCTCGGCTGCGGCTCCTGCTGGTTGTTATACAGGGCGAGCACAGGACCGAGGATTATGAACGAAGCGAGGAACACCCAGCCCATCTTCGGGTCTCTCTTGAAGATGTACCAGGCTCCGATCAACCCCATCAGCAGCGGTATCCCGAACGTCCCCCGCCACTGGATCCCCGCGTCCTGTCGGTCACTCTCCTGCCCGATGTAGTTCCATCCGAGGTAGCGCACGAACATATGACCCAGCTGATACCGGAAGAGGTAGTCCCATTCGCTGGAGTAGTCGGTATAAATCCTTTGCTGGTGCGCTTCCATGCTCCATCGCCTGGGCCAGAAATCGATATCTCCATACTGCTCTCTGTTCAGATAGGACGTCAGCCGTGACAGATCACTCGGATCATTCTCGTTCATCGGCACATCGGTGTTCGAACGGATCAGGACGGTGGTATATGTCGTGTAACCGATCAGGATTAGAACAATCGCGACCAGGGCGGTATGAATCGCGCGGTTCTTTTTCTTATGGAAATGGTATACCCCGTAGAGCGCGGCAGCGGTAAGAAGCAATGGTATGTACTTCAGGTTTTCGTCCGTTACTCCCATGAACGACCCATCGAGCATCCCTGGAAGCATTTTTACGATTCCGGGGTAGACAAGGCCGAACCCGGTAAGAGCGATCGCCAGAAACGCGAGGAACGAAGTCCCTGTGATCTCAAACTTCCTGAAATACACGATCATGGCAACAGGAAAGATCACCAGAAGTGCAAGCAGATGGACCCCGAGCGATAGTCCCATCAGGTACGCGATCAGGATCAGGTATTTTTCATTCCCGGGGGAATCGGCCCTCTCATACCACCGCATCGCCAGCCACATGATCACCGTCAGAAAGAGCATGCTTACACCGTACACTTCGGCCTCTACGGAATTGAACCAGTAGGTGGTGCTGAAGGTCAGCGAGAAGGCTCCGATCAACGATGCTCCATACAGGGTTACCTTGTCGGCCAGCGAGGTGGGAAGTCCCCGGAAATCGAGAATAACCCGAACAGTTACCAGATAGAGGAACATCACGCCGAGCGCGCTACAGAGAGCCGAAAACGCATGCGCGCGAACAGCCAGATCGGACGCTACGGGAAACATCATGGCAATTCTGGTCATCAGCAGGAACAATGGAGAGCCCGGGGGATGGGGCACCTGAAGCATGTAGGAGGCGGCGATGAACTCCCCTACGTCCCAGAATACGACGGTCGGGGCAAGCGTCAGAAGATACGTGAGCAGGGAAACCCCGAAGACCGTCCCGGCCAGAACCCTATTGATTGTCTGATGAGTCATACAGGAAACCTCTCTTCAACCTCGGTCACCGGCGTGTCATCCGGCGTGGTCAATTGTTCAGTGAGATGAAATCAAAAAATATAGGGCAAAACGCCCTGAATATCAACAAACAGTTCCCGGTATCTCCGTCAGGCCGTCAGGCGTGCGCTCATCTCATCACAGAGCAGGTAGCCGCGCGTTGTTGACCGGAGTGTCCCGTCATCCAGCGTGACCAGGTTGTTGCGGAGCAGTTCTGAAATCAGAGACTCCTGACGTGCCAGAGTGTGCTCACCGAAGTCAGCGCGGAACCGGTGCAAATCGACCCCGCCGCTCCGGAGACCCAGAAACAACCTTTCCACCATCAGCGTCTCGCTGCTCAGCGTTTCCTCACCGGCGATCGGAAGCATCGCCCTCTTGAGACGATCTGCGTAGTTCCCGACGTTCGCGATGTTCCACCAGCGGCGGGCGGTCCCGGTGGCTCGGTCGGACCAGAAGGAATGAGCGGACGGGCCGAAACCAATGTAGTTCCGGTGCTGCCAGTAGCTCATATTGTGAACGGATCGAAATCCCGGTTTCGCAAAGTTGGAGACCTCGTATTGCTCGTACCCCGAAGAAGCAAGCAGGTGAACGGTTTCATCAAAAAACCGGGCTTCGGTCTCAACCGGCAACGGGGTGACCTGTCCGGTCCGCACGAGCCGTGACAACGGCGTGTTTTCTTCCACGATAAGACTATACGCGGAAATATGATCGGGGTTCAGGTCAATGGCGCGAAGGAGGGTCTTCCTCCAGCTTTCCAGGGTCTGACGCGGAAGCGAATAGATCAGATCGATGCTGACGTTGGAAAACCGGGCCTCCCGGGCATCCCGGACCGCCCGCACGGCCTGGGAGACATCATGAATCCGCCCCAGAAATGCAAGCTCCGACTCGTCGAACGATTGAATTCCGATACTGAGACGATTGATCCCGGATTCCCGGAACCCGCAGAGAGTGTCAGGATCCAGCGTCCCCGGATTCGATTCCAGCGTGATCTCCGCGTCGGCCGACAATTCGTATTTCTGCCGAACATGATCGAGGATTTTCCGAACATCAGATGCCGGAAGAAGCGAGGGAGTTCCGCCGCCAAAAAACAGAGACGAAACCACCATGCCCTCCGGCGGTACGACGAGGTCGATCTCGGAATGCAACGATTCCAGAAAAGAATCAAAGGAATTCACACCTTCGATCGAATAGAAATCACAATAGATGCACTTCCGTGTGCAGAACGGGATATGAAAGTACAAAGAACAAAGCCTCTCTTGCATCACCGGATCACCATCCCTACCCTGTTCCAGCGGATGGAACTCACCCGTGCGGTAAATGAGTCTTCGGAGATGGTCTCATCCCACGACCAATAGACAACGACGGCCTTTCCGATAAGATGAGTGGCTGGCACGAGTCCCCAGAACCGGCTGTCCAGACTGTTCCGACGGTTGTCTCCCATCATGAAATAGTAGTCATTCTCCACTCTGTACGATGATGAAACAACTCCGTCAATTTCGATCCTCCCACCCGTTGTATCAACGGTGTGTCCTTCCCGCCGTATCAACTGCTGCCAAAATGCGATATTCGACCGGCTGAGGTCAATAACCTGTCCAACTGCCGGAACCGGAAGAGGGCCGTAGTTATCACTGTTGTAAGGCGCTCCGCGCGGATAGATGCGCGGGTCAACATAGTCCGGAGGAAAGGGAATCAGTTTCTCTTTTTTGACCAGTCTTGGCGGCAGAAGACGGTTGTCGTTTACAATAACAGTCCCGTTTTCAATCCCGATCGTATCACCCGGCACTGCCATACATCGTTTCACGAAGTTGACCGGTTCCGGAGGCGATTCATCCCGCCATGCCGGAGATTCGAACACGACCACATCTCCCCTCTTCGGACCGGAAAACAGCTCCAGCGATCCCGACGGTATCCTGATGGTGGAAAAGGGAAGATAGCGCGGCGTTCTCAGACCATACGAGAGCTTGTTGACCAGCAGGAAGTCTCCGGCGAACAGCGTCTCTTCCATGGACGGGCTTGGTATCCGGTATGCCTCGACGACAAACAACTTCAGAAATAAACCGGCGGCCAGTGTGGCCAGAAGAATGTTCCGGTACTCCTTCCATCTCGGCCTGGAACCATCCCCGCCTGTCTTCGCGCTATCGGATGATCGTTCCAATCCGACCAAAACGAATTGCTGCAAGTTTGGCAGGCCATGATTCTTCGACCGGAATGGACCAGTAGATGACCATCGGTGTCCCGATAATGTGGTCCTCCGGTATGAATCCCCAGAACCGGCTGTCGAGGCTGTTGTCCCTGTTGTCCCCCATGCCGAAAATGTATGAACGCTCCACCACATACCGGGTGGCCGGTTCGCCGTCAACCAGGACACCGCGCTCTGCATCCAGCGCTATCGAGTGACCTTCTCTTCCGACGAAAACGGCCCACTGCACGAAATTCTCTCTCGTTAATTCTATGACGTCTCCCTTCGCGGGGATGCGCATCGGGCCCCAGTGATCCTTGTTGAAGCCTGAACCCGGTGGAAAGATCTGGGGGTCCCTCTCCGCATGTGACCTGGGGTGGACCGTTCGGTAGACGAGGTTCCGCGGTAACGGCGAGGCCACGCCGTTGATATAGACCACCCGGTTTCTGATTTCGAGGGTGTCACCGGCGATCGCAATCGCACGTTTGAGATAAAAGGTGAACTCGGACGACCGGAGGGAATCACGATAGCCGGGAAACTCGAATACGATAACGTCCCCCCGTTCCACTGACCGGAACTCCGGCAGTCGAAACCAGGGTATCCGGATATTGGTGGCCGGGATGGTCCTCGGGGTCGATCCCCCGTACAGAAACTTGTTCACGAACAGAAAATCCCCCGGCAGGATCTCGTTTTCCATCGAACCGGTCGGGACCTCAAAGGAGGCGAGGACAAAACTGTTCAGAAAGAAGAATGCGACAAGGACCCAGGCAATATCCTTCCCGAACGCCTTGAGCTGTTCACGTGTGATCCTGACTCCCAGAATCCTCTCCAATATCGACGGTTTCACTCCCCGACCTTTCCTGTCATGTGCCGACATTCGCGCTAGTCCTCCTCCATTGATAATACCGCAAAGAATGCTTCCTGGGGAATCTCAACTCTCCCCACCTGTTTCATCCGCTTTTTCCCTTCCTTCTGACGCTCGAGCAGTTTTCTCTTTCGCGTGATATCCCCTCCGTAGCATTTTGCAATCACATTTTTTCGAAGTGCTGAGATCGTTTCGCGGGCGATGACCTTGTTCCCGATTGCCGCCTGAATTGCCACCTCGAACATTTGACGGGGAATCAGCTTCCGAAGTTTCACACACAGCTTCTTCCCCCAGTCGAATGCTTTCGCTTCGTGGACGATCGTCGAAAACGCGTCAACCGATTCCCCGTTCAGGAGGATGTCGAGCTTGACAAGATCTGACTGCTGGAAGTCGAGAATCTCATAATCGAACGACGCGTACCCCCTGCTGGTCGACTTCAGCCTGTCATAGAAGTCAAAAATGATCTCGGAGAGCGGC
>JAOUDE010000164.1 GCA_029859455.1 Ignavibacteria bacterium
CAACCGCGCGATCATGAACGGTGAAACACGGACTGGCGTGACCACCTTTCTGCTTGCGCAAAAGGTGGACACAGGTTCGATCCTGCTGCAGGAAGAGTGCCCGATCAACCCGGACGATGATGCAGGATCCCTCCATGACCGCCTCGCCGTGCAGGGGGCACGGATCGTGCTGAACACCGTCCGGGGTCTGGAGCAGGGAAGCCTCGTCCCGAAACCGCAGAATGACGCTGCTGCCTCTCCCGCACCGAAGATCCGGAAGGAAGACTGCCGAATCGACTGGTCCCGCAGCGCGCGGGTGATTCACAATCAGGTGCGCGGGCTTTCGCCCTATCCTGCTGCATCAACAACGTTCCGCGGGCAACACCTGAAGATCTTCAGGACACAGGTGACGAAGATCCGCTCGACCGGCGATCCGGGAACGATTGCCTCCTCCGCGGACTCATTCGAGGTGTGCACCGGCGACACACTTCTTTTGATCGAGGAACTCCGGATGGAAGGACGGAAACGGATGGGGGTTGCTGAGTTCCTGAGGGGGAACCGTGTGGAGACAGGGGTGAGGCTTGGTCGGGACTGAGTGGCTTCCGCTTTCGGCATGAGAATCCGGGGATTTGTGGGTCGCCTTTTCTTCCTCGTCGCATATCCTCTCTACTACCGACGCAAACTCCGGAAGGAAGACCGCCTCACGATGTTCGGGTTTGCTCTGACAATCCCCCCGGGCGTCTTTCATCCGCGGCTCTATTTCAGCACAAGGATTCTTGGCTCGTATCTCGCCTCCCGGTCACTGAGGGGTAGTTCGGTCCTTGAAATGGGGTGCGGATCCGGGTTGCTTTCCCTCGTGGCAGCGAGGGAAGGGGCCTCGGTGACCGCAGTCGACGTGAATCCCCTTGCGGTGGAAGCTAGCGCGAAAAATGTCGAGTTGAACGGCATGGAGGATCGTGTTCAGGTGAAACAGAGTGACCTGTTCGGGGCAATTCATTCCGCCGACCGCTTTGACCTGATTTTCTGGAATCCTCCCTGGTATCCTCATGATGCCGCAGATGACGCGGCGAAGGCAATGGACGCGGGACAGGACTACGCAGTGCTGGCCCGGTTTGCGAGGGAAGCGGGAGGCTATCTGAACCCCGGTGGATCGATACTCCTTATTCTGACAGAGCGGGCGAGTGATGAGAAGAGAATTCTTCGGCTGTTTACAGAGGAGGGGATGTCAGCGAATGTTGTTCAACAGCGGCAATCGTTCTTCGAAACATTCAGGATCTATGAATTGAAAAGAGACCAGAGAGACTAGCAGGCCGACTTCATTTCAAAATCCAAAATCCAAATCTCAAAATTTCCCCTACCCTTCCTCCCGGAATTCCTCCTGCACAATCTCACGAAGCACCTGTTGCCATTTGATGACGATATTATGAGTGGCGCCCGGTCGGTACTCATTTCCATCTGAGCGTATCGTGATCAGAAAGAAGATGTCGTAGAGCGAGCCCCGCGGGGAGAAACGGACGTCGATCCTGGATTCTCCGTCCAGTCCGATCTCAGCCTCGGATTTCTCGACATCCTTCATTTCTCTCCACTCCGTTCCGTACACCAGTGTGGACGGTTCCCCGGTTACGTCGTAGTTGTCAGCCTTGAGGGCGAGGGCAACCCTGCGTGACGCGTCGTCGATCGAAGGCGCCTGTGCACGCAGGCGGATTCCATCAAATGACGGAGCGCATTGTACAAGGATCATGCAACTGAGTATCAAAAGTGGTCGAAATGAATAAGATCGGTTCATCGTGCTTCAATGTAGGGGCGAAAGGAGATGAAATCAAGGCGTACCAGTGAAGAGTTCATATTCTGTACAGACAGCGTTGACACTGGGACGAGTAGACCATCTGGAAACTCGGTGCTTTGCTGGACAAGGGAGTGATGCAAAAGAGGTGGTTTTCGGCTGCTCTCTGGAAAAGCCGGGTCCGCCCTCCACACTCCAGTCGTGAAATGACAAACACGGACAAGGATGAAGCATTCCGACCATGCGGGCCAGTGACCATCCTCTTAACGATTTATTAACATTGGCGTAATACTCACGTCACCCGGATTTCCTATCTTGGCGGCACATTTCAGGGTCAGATTCTCCCGCCGAACCAGGGCGTATTTCCATTCTGGCCCCTCCTTAACCAACATTCAATTCTTCGAAGGGTCAGAGATTATGAGAATACCAGGAGTTCTGATATTTATCCTCATGAGTACAGCGGTGGCGGGCGCTCAACTCAAAAAGGAGATCAGTGACAGAGAACTCGAAGAGATGAAAGAGGTGATCAGTAACGCTGATGAGTCATTCGGCGATTACCTCGAGAAGTTCAAGTTCTTCAGCAAGCTGAAACTCAGTGCCTATCTGCAGCCGCAATTCAGAGTTGCGAACCTCGAAGGAACAACTGCTTCGACTTCCGGAGGAAGTTTTGATTCGAACGTCAACAAAGCGTTTGAACTCCGGAGGGGGAGGATTAAGATGCAGTATGAAGACATGCTGACAAAATTTGTGTTTCAGATTGACGGAAGACAGTCCGGTATCATTGTCAAGGATGCGTATGGAGCGATCACCGATCCCTGGGTCAGGGCATTCGGCTTTCAAATCGGAATCTACGACCGGCCCTTTGGATTTGAGAATGCCTTCTCATCCGGTTCGCGCGAGACGCCGGAACGGGCAAGGGTTGTCCAGATCACTCTTCCGGGGGAGCGTGAACTTGGAGCGAAGGTGTTTTATGCTCCAAAGTCCGGAGCGCTGTCATTCCTGAGGGTGGACGCTGCGGTTGTCAACGGAGCGGGCCCACTGAGCGGGGAGTTCGATAATTACAAGGATTTCATCGGCAGAGCAGCAGTCCGCGTTCCTCTCGGTGACGGAGATACTGAACTCGATGCGGGCGTTTCCGGGTATCTCGGGAACATCCGCAACAACACGAAATACCTCTGGACAATGGGAGCTCCTTCGCAGGGGTTTATGGTCGACTCTTCGGCGAGCAATATCGACAGCGGGGTTCCAAGGCAATACTATGGCGCTGATGCACAGTTCTACGCAGATCTCCTCGGCCTTGGTGGAACAGCTCTCAGAGCCGAGATCATTGGGGGAACTCAGCCCGGCGGGTCATCAGCTGCAACTCCTGGGGATGCGTTCGGCACCAGCCTGACAACTGTGAGTCCGCTCGCCCAACCGACCGGACCGATCTACCGGAGAAACTTTACCGGTTGGTATGTGAATGTGGTCCAGAATATCGGAAAGGACCATCAATTCCTGTTCAAGTATGATGTCTATGATCCGAACACTGACATTTCCGGGAGCCAGATCACCGGTTCCAATAACCTTTCTCCCGCAGATATCAAATACAGCACAGTCGGTGCGGGATACACCTACCACTGGAACCGCTATGTGAAATTTGTTCTGTACTACGAGTGGATTACCAATGAGACGGTCAGCGGGTCAGCAGTATCCAATCCGGCCCTCGCCCCCTTTGTCAACGACCTGAATGACAACATCTTTACATTCAGAACACAGATAAAAATCTGACAACCACAGACGTAAAGGAATTGTCTATGTTGAGAGGAATCATTTTCGTATTATTCGTCGCCCTGACAACAGGGCTGACCATTGCCCAGGAGAAGATCACTGCCAAGGGATCGGACACGATGGTCATCTTGTCACAGCGCTGGGCAGAGAAGTATATGGCGACGCATCCTGATGTGACGATTCAGGTAACAGGTGGCGGCTCCGGCACGGGGATCTCAGCGCTGATCAACGGAACGACTGATATTTGTAATTCATCACGGCCGATCAAGGACAGCGAACGGAAGAAACTGGCGGAGCGCTACGGTTCAAGAGGCATTGAGATCAAGTGTGCCCTCGACGGCCTTGCCGTTTACGTGCACAAGAGCAATAAGATCAAAGATCTTTCGCTCGCCGACCTTAAGAACATCTATACCGGCAAGGTGACGAACTGGAAGGACCTGGGGGGAGAGGATAAAAAGATTATTCTGTACGGAAGGGAAAACAATTCAGGAACATACGTCTACTTTGCCGAGAATGTTCTTCTTGGAGAGGACTTTCATGCGTCGACTCAGACGCTTCCGGGAACAGCTTCCGTGGTGAATGCCGTTTCGAAAGATCCGGAAGGGATCGGCTATGGCGGTGCAGCATACGCCGAAGGGATCAGGCCGGTCGCAATAAGGACGGACAACGACTCTCCGGCTCTCGAACCGACCATGGAAAACATTGCATCCGGGAACTACCCGATCAGTCGTTTCCTGTATCTCTATCTCCGCTCGCGTCCCGAGGGTGAAATCAAGCAGTTCGTCGATTGGATCCTTTCCGACGAAGGTCAGTCCATTGTTACGGAAGTCGGATATTTCCCGATCAGGTAATCTCGAATCTGAAGGAAGATATGTGAAGCCTGTGGCTACAGAAGCCCCCGAAAAGCGGGATCCCTCAGCGATCCAGCGCCGTCCGGAACAGGATCACGGCCCTTTACCGCGACTGGCGAAAAGAAACGGCCTTGAAGCCGGTTCCTTGCGACGGCGTTTCCGGGTTTCGGAATTCCTTGCAGAGAAGATCATTTCGGTGGTTGCCTTTGTTTCCCTGGCAGCCATCCTGATGATTTTCGTGTTTGTGTTCCGGGAGGCAGTTCCCGTGTTCTTCGCTGACCACGACGAGTTGGAACCGGCAGGAGCTGGAGAAGTCTTTGAGGAAGAAACCTACGGCGAGGAATTCCTCGGTGAAAATCTCAAGGACCTGGAATCGCTCTCTGCAAGCGACGCGACCGTGGATGTTGGAGGAATAGAGGGGGATGCCACCATCGGGAACCTGCTCTCAACCACCTGGCAGCCGGTTTCGGCGGTTCCGAAGTATGGCATGATACCGCTCATTGTCGGATCGATCAAGGTGACCCTGCTGGCACTCCTCTTTGGCGGCCCGATAGCGATCTTTGCGGCACTCTATACGTCTGCGTTTGCCCCGCGTTGGGCGAAGGAGGTTCTCAAGCCTGCGATCGAGATTCTCGCCGGCTTTCCCTCTGTGGTAATCGGGTTCTTCGCACTAGTATTCCTCGCAACAGCATTGCAGGACCTCTTAGGCTACCAGTACCGGCTGAATGCCTTCGTCGGCGGTGTTGCCATGTCGCTCGCCGTGATTCCGATCGTGTATACAGTTTCCGAAGACGCACTCTCGGCGGTTCCCCGACATCTGAAGGAAGCGAGCCTTGCGCTGGGTGCCAGTGACTGGCAGACTGCGCTGTTCGTTACTTTGCCGGCTGCGATCCCGGGTGTCTTTGCTGCCGTTCTCCTCGGGATCGGGCGGGCGTTCGGCGAAACAATGATCGTCCTGATGGCAACAGGGAATGCCGCGCTGCTGAGCGGGGTATTTACCGAACCTGTCCGCACGATGTCGGCAACGATCGGTGCGGAAATGGCTGAGGTCGTTTTCGGAGATACTCATTATCATGTTCTGTTCCTGCTTGGGGCTGTCCTGTTTCTCTTTACCTTCGCGCTCAACGCGATCGCAGAGGTCTTCATTCGGCAGCGACTCGTGAAGCGATTTGGAGGCGGGCGATGATCAGGAATTCGCGCGTGCTCGGTTTCGGTGTGCTGGGAGGGAGCGCTCTTGCGGCGGTGGGTGTTGTTGTGACGGTGATCATCGTGATGGGAACCATCGTGCTGAACGGAATCGGGGATCTCTCCTGGGAGTTTCTGTTCACCGCGCCCACAGACGGGATGACCGCAGGGGGGATATTTCCCGCCATCATCGGGACTGCCATGCTGGTAATCATCATGTCGATTGCCGGGATTCCGGTCGGGACGATTACCGCTATCTACCTCAGCGAATATGCGGACAAGGAGTCGCTGCTTCCCCGATTGATCAGGTTTGCCGTAAACACACTGGCCGGTGTGCCTGCAATTGTGTTTGGATTGTTCGGTCTTGGATTTTTTATCCAGTTTGTCGGGGCCGGAATGGACGCACTCCTTTCCGGAGGAGCGGAACTGAAGTGGTCACA
>JAOUDE010000165.1 GCA_029859455.1 Ignavibacteria bacterium
CCGGTGACGACTATACCGATGCAACAATCACGGACGGCAGCGGTGCGTACCTCTTTACGGATGTGCCAACAGGTTCCCCATGCCGGATCTGGGTTGACCTCACAACCGTTCCGGACGGAAAGGTGCCGGGTTCCTGCAGGACCCGTGTTGCCTGTTCGCCGAAGCCGGGGAAGTCATATCTGGATGTAGACTTCTGTTTCCGTGAATCGAACGAAGGCTGTACACCCGGCTACTGGAAGAATCATGAGGATTCCTGGGGACCGACAGGACTGATCACTTCACAAACGATGCCGAGTGTGTTTTCGGAAGCCGGATCATATCCGGAACTCGTTTCGGCTTCTCTCATTGACGCACTCGCGTTTGGCGGGGGACCGGGAGTCGAAGGCGCGGCCCGGAATCTCGCGCGCGCCGCAGTCGCCGCCCTCCTGAATGCAAGCCATCCCGATGTTGCCTATACAATGTCATCGGCGGACCTGATCGCTGCCGTGAACGGAGCATTTGCCTCCGGTCACCGGGACACCATGCTCGCGTTGATGGAAAGTCTGGATAACGACAACAATCTAGGATGTCCTTTGAACTGAAAACCTCGGCTGTTCGCTGCGAAGGGCCCTCTCGGAAGAGTGGGCCCCTTCTTGTTCTAAAGATAGGTCAGCAGCCGGTACCCACCTCGGGCTTTGAGATCAGCGAACCACCGACACGGAAGGTAGAGAATCACAATTGCACAAACCGTCATCAGCCATGCAAAAGCGAGACTGTGTCCGTAAGAATCAGGTCCCGGACGAACAAAGGGAAGCGGACCCACCAGGCCATCGGCAGGTTGACCGGTGGTCAGGGCGACGAATACGGCAAGGAGGTGGATCAGAGGAATATGAAGCAGGTAATAAAAGAGAGGCACTCTACCAAAAACGAGCAAGGGGCGGCGGATGAATTCGGGGAACGGTCTCCTGCCGGCATATCCCAGAAAAAGAAGTGAAGGACCGAGTGTCATCAACAAAAACTGGAGTGAAAAGGGATACTTCTCGGTATTGAGAAATAACATGAGTGTTTGTTCCATTGTGTCCTGGACGACAAACACGCCGTTCGGCCCGCCGTTACTTCCGTACAGGTTGGTTGCGCGAAGAGCAATGAAGCCGACAGTCATCAGAATACCGATAAGGATCAGAGCCCGGTGCCTTTCAGGTTTTGCCAGAAGGAAGCCCAGTCCGTATCCTGCCGCCATGACCCCGAGTGAAGGAATCAGGGGGTACAGGACAAAAAACTGAAGCGAATCGGGCGCGACCATCCCCGGTCCGTACAAAATCGTCCACACACCGGAGCTGTCACCTCCGGGTGGCAGAAAATGGTGAAACAGCATCATCAGTATTCCAAACCCCGCAACTATCCTGGCATCGAATCGGATCAGGCCCGCCATCAGGGCCATGCACCACCCGAGTGCCCAGATGACCCCGCCGAAATGAAAACCGGGGATGAACGACCAGGAAAAGCCGATCACTGTAAGCTCGAGAACGATGAGCCAGAGACCGCGTGTCCAGAGGAAGCGTGCAAGTTCCGAAACGGGCTTCCCGCGGATGACAGCAAGAGCTGAGCCGGTCCCCGCAAGCAGAAAGAAGACCGGTGCGCAGAAATGCGTCACCCAGCGTGTCAGGAATAGTGCGAGCCATGTGTGATCCATGTTCTCGGGCTGGAACGGAAGATTCATGAAATAGATCCTGGCATGGTCGAGGGCCATCAGGACCATCACCAGCCCTCTCAGTATATCGACCGATTCAATCCGGTGTTGCGGGGCAGAGGCCGTCATCACCTTCGCTGTTCATAGTGAGCATTGTACGGGTTGCATAAGACAACATCTGACTATTCCCCATCAAGCCAATCACGAGTTTCAAGAGGTTTTTGGACAATCAGGAACCATTCGGCTGAAAACCTTTGTTATTACCTACGACGCTGGTGCCGGATGGTGAGGCGACTGCCCGCAAAGCAGTGGAAACAGGTTCGATTCCTGTCGGCGTCTCAAGGCCCGCCAGGTGCTGAGTCTGGTTCAATCCAATTACTCTCTCCGGAGTAACTCACTGCCTGTGCGGGTCGATGTATTCCCAGTCAGTAGCCCCCTTGCCTGCTTTCCTCAAATACCATAGGTTTGACTGGTCCTCGGTTCGCCCATCCCGTTTTCCGGTCATCATAAAACAGGTTCCGAAGGGGAGGGTGGAAAACGCAGCATGCCAGCCCGGTTGCGTCACCCGGGGGGACCTGATACTCACTGAATGAAGGAAAACCATGAACCGCTGTGTTGCCTGTGACAAGACAGACCAGGATGTGCCACTCATCTCAGTCTCATTCAGAGGGTCGACGTTCAGTATCTGTCCGCAGCATCTCCCCATTCTGATTCACGATCCGAAAATGCTCGCCGGGAAACTGCCGGGAGCTGAGGATATGAATCCGGCGGAGCATCGCGACTGAGACAGGCCCTACTTCCTTGTCCCGCGCAGAGTGATACTGGTTGCACCGAACTGCCGGGCGGCGTTCTTTGTCGAATCACTTGCGCTTCCGTCGAAATAGTCGATCCGGCTGACGATCTCCACATCCGGAAACCCGGTGTCACGAATCAGCTCGATATAGGCCTCTTCAGGAATCGCTCCGACGATACACTCAGCCCAAAGCTGAGGGTTCGCTTTCGATTTTTCGGAGATTTCCTGTGCGAGGACGATATCGGAGATCTGAATCTTTCCCCCCGGTTTCAACACACGGAAGATCTCACTGAACGCCGTTTTCTTGTCAGGCACAAGGTTGAGGACACCGTTGCTGGTAACGACGTCGATTGAGGCATCGGGGAAGGGGAGTGATTCAGCGTTTGCCTGCTTGATCTCTGCGTTCGTAATTCCCGCAGCCTTGAGATTCTCCTCCCCCTTTTCAATCATCTCTGTTGTCAGGTCGACTCCAAACACGGTGCCTCCCGGCCCCACTCTCAGCGCGGCGTTGATCAGATCTGTGCCGGATCCCGATCCGATATCGAGAATTGTCATTCCGCTCTCCAGAACCTCAGCGGCAAAGGGATATCCGACACCGGCGAACGATTCGAGGGCAGTTTCAGGTATCCGGTCCAGTTCGCTCGTTGGATAGCCAACATATTCACAGGCCGGCCGGCCCGTCGGAAAATGGAATTCCTTGCTTGGTTTGCAGGCCACCTCTGCGTACAGATCCTGAACCGCGTTGATAATTCTCTCGCGCAGCTCTTCCTTGTTCTTTGTCGGGAGTACGACAACCATCTTGTTTGTCCTTCCTGTTGGTGTAGAGAACGGATAGTCTGCTCAGAGGTCTTCGAGGAAGCGCCTGACCTCTGTACTCATTTCGGAAGAGGAGGTGTCCAGCTTCAGTCCCTTCAGCCGGTTCTTGAGCATCTTCTCGAATTCCACTCTGTCGAAACAATGACGGCATGATTCGAGGTGTTTCTCAAGACTCTTCGAGTCACTCTTTGTTGACTGCTGATCTACATATGCTGCGATCAGCTTCAATGCCTCGCGGCAATCGATTTCCCTATTCGTTTTCATCTGCTGTTGTCCTTTGCTCTACCCCTCTGTTGGAAACCCAACCCATGTCGATTGCGTGGTTGTATAACTTCTTCTGGAGTTCGCTGCGCGCCCGTGAAAGCCGTGATCTGACGGTCCCCACCGGGATGTCCATGATCGAAGCAATCTCGTCATAGCTGTACCCCTCGACATCACACATGATCACGATTGTCCGGGATTCCTCATTCAACAGGCCGATCGCCTCACGAAAGTCGTTGTCAACGAATTTCGTGATCACCTCCTGCTCAGGGTTTCCCCACCAGAAAACCGGTTGTGAGAGTTCATCGAACAACGAAAACTGTTCCGGTTCTTCCGAGGCTTCATCATACGTGATTTCCCGCCGGGTCTTCTTCGATCTGTATTTGCTGATGAACTGGTTGGTCAGAATCCGCAGCAACCACTGCTTTGCCTTCGAGTGATCCCTCAATGTGTGGAATTTCTCGCAGGCTTTGGCCACCGTTTCAGCCACCAGTTCCTCTGTTTGCTGAGGAGACCTGCAAAGCTCCAATCCAACCCGCTCAAGATCACCCAACAACGGGAGGATGGTTTCCTTCAGCTGTTTCCGCTCTTCGGGGCTGTATTTGGTACAGGGTGCTTCCATCTTCTGAATTGACGGTTGAGTTGAGGAATCGTTCCACATGAAGGGAAGATTCAGGGGCAGAGGAGTAATTCAACGTAATGATCGGGGCAAAAAGATACCACTTCTTGTTCAAAACGCTCAGGAAGGGGAGGTTTGTGATGTTTTCCTCCATCCGAACGGCACAGCGCGCGATCCCGCCGGCCTGGATCACTGTTGAAGGATGAGGCGACGTTCATACTCGGCTCCCTCTATCGTTCATTTGAGATCGATTACCTCGAGGCGAGCAAGTACTTCAGGGTCTTGCATCAGCGCCACCCGGGGAACCTGGCTCTCGAGACTCAATACAGGCAGACCAGTCTTGCCGGCACTATCGAGCAAAACGGAATCAGCTGGCTCCGTGAGAACCTGGACACGATTCCGGAAGAATACGGGATCGGGAACTCCGGTGTTCTGAACGGCATGGCCTACAGCTTTATGGGACAACAGGAGACCGATGTCGCCCTGGCTTTGTTTCATGCGAACATCGATTTGTTCCCGGATGAGGCAAACCCCTTCGACAGTCTGGCGGAATGCTACGCAACCCTTGGCAATACGGAGGAAGCGATCCGCTACTCGAAATTGTGTCTTGAGAAACTGGATGGCGATGTAACGATCAATGACCAGTTTCGGGAAACGCTGAAGGAACTCAACGAAGAACGGCTGCAACAGATGGGCGCGGGGACAGGAGTGTAGTACCCGGTTTGAGAAGACTGTGAAGAAGCCTGCCGTACTCCGGCGGGCTTTTTTTTGCCGATGGCCGCCGACTCAAAGGGGCATATTGCTGAGCTATCGCCGGAATTGCGATATCGCTTGACATTCAGCACTGTAACTCATACGTTTCCATCGCTTCTGATTTCCTCAATTACCTGTCCGGCAAAGACGGCCGGTCTATCTTCTGTGACCCACATGCGACTTGTCCTGAAGCACATGATTCTCCTCTTCTCCGTCCTCGCGATGATGATCCCGACCACCGCAGCCCAGGAGATCGAAGGGATGGACCAGGTTGAAAGCAATCACTCCGTGAAAGAAACTCTTGACCGCCTGGAGGATATTCTTGGCGAGAAGGGACTCACCGTTTTTGCCCGGATCAACTTTACCCGGGATGCACAGGCGAGCGGTCTGACAATGCACAGAGCTGAGCTTCTGGTCTTCGGAAACCCGAAAGCCGGGACCCCGATGATGGTTGAAACACCCACGGTCGCACTCGATCTTCCCCTGAAAGCACTTGCGTGGGAAGATACGGAGGGAGCGGTCTTTCTGGCATGGAATGATCCTTTGTACCTTGCGCATCGGCACGGCGTCAGGGAAGAATTGATCGGCACAATCGCCGGCGTCCGGAATCTCCTTGTGAAAGCAGCTGAATAAAACAGAAGGGCCAGTGCTCTTCATTTCTCTCTCCATCACTTACACTCCGGAGGTTACACATGTTCAATTTGAAGGACCCAACTCATCGACGGGGGTTTCTTGGCAGTCTCGCAGCAGGAGCCGCCGCGATCGGTATGTCCGGCCTGGCTGCTCCGTTGAAGGGAGTTGCCGCTCCTGCCAGCGCTCCGATGCCCGGCCCCGAAGGTTCATTTGACTCATGGATTGGGAAGATCAAGGGGAAACACAGGCAGGTGTACGATGCACCGGCTCTGAATGCAGGAATGGCCTTCGCATGGTCCCGCGTATTCTACATGACCAACAAGCAGGTAGGCGTGCCGGAAAGTGATGTCAGCGTGGTTGTTGTCCTCCGTCACGACGCCATACCTCTCGCGCTTGCAAACCCTGC
>JAOUDE010000166.1 GCA_029859455.1 Ignavibacteria bacterium
AAGCAGGGGGAATATCTTATGAAGTGGACGGCGATGGCGTTACTGATCTCTTTGGTGGTTCAGCAGGGAATCCCGGCCGGCTCCGCGAAGCCTGAGGACCTTGGGGCATTCCGGGCGCATGTTTCCGACAAAGCGGCGGTGGAACTGCTCGTCGATTTGCTGCGGGGAGTTGCAAGTGGAGAGCGGCCTGAGGGGATTGTCAGGAAGCATGCTGCACCGGAATCTTCTTTTGGCGCGGTATCCGGAACGCACAATTCTACCTCACTCATTGCCGTGGAAATACATTCGGATGGAATCCATGCCAGCGCCGTGACCGACGGAGGGACGCTTCACTTCCTGAAGGAAAACGGAACGTGGAAGTTGTCCGGCGCTGAAGGGGCGATCGGAACGACTCTGACCGCGACGGCACGAGGAGGCTCAGAAGGGCCGTCTGCCGGAGCGACATTCCTCCAGACTCCGGTCAGCCGGGAACATGGCATTGAAACGTTGAGCAGAGGAACGACACGCTCGATGATCGGCCGCTCTCTGATGAGCACGTCAGGTCCAACGGCATCATTCTACAATGTCCGTTACACGACAAGCGCACCGTTCGTCCATGCGACGTACATCCAGTTCCTGGTCGACCGTGAGTGGAACAGGCTTCTCTATGGCAACCTGAACAACTGGGTGAAATCGTACGATGATGTCTCCGGCCCTGTCGCCATTGAAACCGATCCCGGAGGACACGTGTTTCTCTCAGAGAGTGGCAGTCAGCAGGTATCGGTCCTGAACATTGCAGGGGAAGGGGCGGAAGCGCACCTTGTCCCGCTCTTCTCTCTTCAGGGACTGACCGAGCCGGGGGACCTGGCGTTTAATGACAACGGAACTCCGTTTGACCGGAGCGACGACCATCTCTACGTGATCGATGCCGCGGTCGGGCAGATTGTCCGGTTCAGCATCAACGGGACAGGCGGAAGTCAGGCAGCAGTGTTTGAAGGGTTCGAGAGTCCGACCGTTGTGTGTGCCGGGCGTTGGAACGGCACTAACAACAACCTGCTCTATGTGGTGGATCGGGCAGGCAAACGCCTTGGCCTCTATGAAGATCACGGTTCTTCACTCGAACTGATCACTGAGATCAGCGGCTCGGGGAGAGAGTATTTTCAGGATGTAGCGATGGATCATTTCGGCAACCTGTACCTGGTCGAAAGCATGAACGGTACGATCCGGAAGTATACATCGGACCTCACCTACCTGGATTCCGAAGGTGGGAGCGATATCTATGCCGCCCCGGGCTTCGCTCACATCCCGTTCGGGAAGATCGAGATCGAAGGTGAGGGGACATACTGGTCAGGCTTCGACCAGATGTTCGCTGTCGAACGCTGGGGTGAAACGACCGGCGTGCAACGGAGAACCCTTGGTCTGGCGCTTCGCGATATCCGCTTTCTCCCGGACGCCGACATCAGAGCGGTTCATTCCACATTCGTCATGACCGATTTCGGCAACATCGGCGTGAAGATCTACGATGAAGCGGGAAATCTGGTCCGCACCGTTCAGTCATCCTGGATGACATCCGGCCGGAAATCGGTCCCCTGGGACCGGCGCGCGGATGACGGATCGCAGGTTCCAGCCGGACTCTACCGGATGGAGATCGAGGGCGCCTCCGCGTACAGGGATGAGGCAGTCAGGTCGGAAACGCAATTCTATCTGCCTCTGTACTTCTGGCAGGACGCGGGAAGCACTATTGCATTGGATGATGCGATGCTCGTTCAGGGGAGCGCTGTGGCGTGGGGTTCCACCCCATCTCAGACGGCGAACGAGCACGCAGCATCTGTGCAATACCGGTTCACAGGTCTGAACCCCGAAAGCGAATATATGGTGGCAGCCGAGTACCTTTCCGGCGACGGAGTTACCAGGATGCAGGATCTCTCCGCAGGCGGAGTCCCTCTCCACAGCGTCGTCCCTGTAGGCGAAACCCCGCACTACACCGGATACCTCATTATCCCGGGTGAAGCATTCGCCTCCGGCGAACTATTGCTCAGTGTCGACAAACGGGGTGAGGGGAGCGCTGTTGTCTCCCAGCTCTGGCTGAAGGAGACAGGTGCCGGCTTCAACCCGCAACAGCTCGACGGCAACCTTCCCCGCGCATACGCGCTGGAGCAGAACTACCCGAACCCGTTCAATCCATCGACGGTAATCCGGTATTCTCTCCCGGTCGATGGGAGAATCACGCTGAAGGTGTTCGATATAACCGGTCGTGAAGTGGCAACACTTGTGAACGAGCAGAAACAGGCGGGAACATATGAAGTGAACTTCGATGCGAAGAACGTCAACGGCAGGAGTCTTGCTTCCGGCGTCTACTTCTACAGGGTGCAGGCGGGCCAGTTCACAGAGGCACGGAAGATGGTTTTGTTGAAGTAGATGACTGTATGGACAGCAGGACTGGATGAGGATCTTCAGACCGGATAGCCACAGGAGAACCTGTCAAGCCAGGCAGATGATGCTGGTGAAATAAAACTCAGGACTGTTCAGTTCGCTCTGCCGCAACCGTCAACCATGCAACTTTCTTTTCCCGCTACCTCCCTCCTTCCGGGCATCCCTTAGTTGTTCGTCCAAACCGTCATACTGTCTGAATAGACAATGACCTCGATCTCCATGGGCAGGTCGGGAAACAGAGGGTGAGACCACCAGCCGGGTGTCAAGCCTGTAGCCGTCAGAGTAACGCTAGATGCTGATGGTGACGAGAGTACGAACGATCCGTAGGCATTGTGCGGGGTCCATACCAGCATTGGAAGCGACATGATCGCCATAGAAATGGTTCCTTCAAGGACCTGGGCTCTGTGGCCAAGCCCGATGATGTTGCGCGTGAGCATATGCCTGATCTCATCATCAGGGTCACCTCCAAGAGCAGTGGCAGGAATTACTCCGACCAGTAGAGCAGCAAGAATCCATGCCTTCATGCTTCAGCCTCCATGTTTCGACCTGGAAACCCGTCCTAGGGTCAATCCTTCCACTCAATGGGGCAATCTGAGTGCCAGTCTGGCCAGGTGCAATCCACACCAATGAGTCGCCCTTTTCATCCCTTCCCAGGTAAAACTTACCGGTATCAACGGGTTGAGTAATTCCTTCCGCCGATTCCTGAACCGGGAAAGAGAGATTGGCTGGTACAGCATTTGCACTATAAGTACTTATGAGAAAGTATATTCCGGTTCTTGTCTTCTTCCTCTTCCCTGTACCCGCACAGTCCGGGGGGCTTCATGACTCCTTGTATGTTCAGTGGTTTCAGGACATTACCCATGTTCCATCAACGAGCATCGACATCCCCGCAGCGATCACAACCGATGCCGCAGGAAATGTGTACGTAACCGGGAAGTCCGAGGCAAATCTGGCAGACTATGACTACCTGACGATCAAATATACGAGTGCAGGATCTGAGATCTGGAGAGCAACATACGACGGCCCCCACCACGGTGCCGACATTCCGATTGCTCTTGCATTGAGCGGCGATGGAGACCTGTTTGTGACGGGGATGAGTGTCGCGTCAGACCTTTCCGGTTTTGATATTGTCACGATCAAATATGCTCAGAACGGGGAGGAGGAGTGGATCCATCGGTATGACGGCCCGTCAGGAGGTCCTGATGCTCCGGTGTCGATCGCTCCCGCCGGTATCGGCGGCGCCGTAGTTACAGGGTTTCAGACCGGTGACTCATATCGTGATATCGTAACGATCCGGTACGGGTCTTCCGGAGGAATCGATTGGATACGAACGTTCGACGGGGCAGACAATCTCGACGACCGACCTTACGGAATTGTCGTGGACGAATCCGGAGAAACAACTGTTTGCGGTTTGAGCAAAGTACTTGGGTCATACCCGAACGACAAGGCACACCTCGTTTTGATCCGATATGACGAGGACGGCAACGAGCGATGGGCCTCAGTCCTGGATCCGGACAGCAGCCACTCGTCTGTCCGGCCTGCGGCAATGGAAGCAGGAGCTGATGGTTCTCTTGTCCTGGCCCTCAATCACTCAGGCGCGTGGACTTATTCCAACAATCCCTACAACCCCCGCAGGATTGAAGAGATCATCGTCGCCAAGTTCGGGACGGACGGAAACCTGATCTGGTCTGAACCGATTGACGACTTCAACCAAATGATGACGACTGACGCCGATCTGGCAACAGGAATCACGATCGACGCCTCAGACAATATCTTTCTCCTCGGCACCCGTGGACCCCATCAGTCGTATCACCGGGCCGGGGAGTCGCTTCTCATCGCGAGGTTTTCACCGGATGGATGGAGACACTGGACACGCACATACACACCTGCAAACGGCGATGCGGTGCGGGCAGGAGGTATCGTCATTGACCCCATCGGGAGACCTGTCGTAGCCGCTTCGGCGGGAACGATGGTCGGCACGTATCAACCAGTGTTTCAGGGATCCTCGTCCCTCGTTCTGACTTACAGTGCGGACGGCACACTCATCCAGGAAACGGAACAGCCCGCGTCAGCAGATATCCTGGACGAGTCCGTCGGCCTGAGCGTCAGTCCCTCAGGCGGGATTGTCGTCGCAGCAGCAAGAGGGCCAATCGAGGACCTGGATTTTGCGGTTACCCGGTACAGCGAAAACGGTCAGATCGCCTGGACCACAACGGCAGGAGGTTCGGGACTCTCAGACGGCTATGTGATGAGTGCTGTCGTTGATGCCGCCGGAAACGTCTATGGAACCGGATCACTGTACGGGGCAGAGGGTCGGGTGAATCAACTGACCTGGAGAATGGATGCGGAGGGAACAATTCAATGGTGGGATTTGGTGACCGGAGCCAACGGGGAACCGATGGCAGGCGCTGAGATTGGCCTCACACCGAATGGCCGGGTTGTCGTCCTGGGCGGCCGACGAGACAGTTCATTCGTAACGTGCTACACTGCTTCTTCAGGGGAGCGTCTCTGGAGCACCGCCGCCGGTGATTTCTCACCGGGAGGTATGGAGGTGAGTCCTGTCGGAGATATCATACTGTGGAGATATGATCAGTTAATGGAGATCGACACAACCGGATCGGTCCGCTGGACCATTCCGGTCTCGGGTCAGCTTTCAGTAAAAGTGGATCCGTTTGGAAATATCTATTCCTGTTCTACGTCATGGCCTGATGGACTCACAAAGCGTGACACAGACGGAAACGAGATCTGGACCATCCCGGTAGAGTTTGCGTGGTATTTTTTCGCTATCGATGACAACGGACACCTCTATGGAATAGTGGACGGATACCTTGTCCGAATCACGCCGTCCGGACAGCTCTGGTGGTGGCGGGAAGTACCATTCGGCGAAACGTTTCATCACGATGGCAGGCTCTTCGTCGCCGGTGAGGACGATATTGCCGCCGTCGATACAAACGGAACCCTGCTGTGGTCGCACGAAATAGAAGAATGGGACGGGTTCGGATGGAGTTTCGTTCCGCAGGCAGCGGGAAAATCATTCCTGACCGGGTCATACCTGTCTGAATCCGAAGACAACTGGGTTATCCGATCACGTCTCATCACGCCTGAAGGAAACGTTTCTCCTTCTCAGCAGCTGTCAGGCGAAAGGAACCAGGCATACCGATCCGTTTCGGCCGGCACCGATTCTTCCGGAAACTTCTATCTGGTCGGCCAGAGATTCTTCCCCAATGGTCAGGGAAACCCTTTCGTCGTGAAATACGGACCCGCCAACATCACGAGCCTGGAAGCACCGGAAGAGTCCGGGTTGCCCGTAGAATTCAGTCTCAACCAGAACTACCCGAACCCGTTCAACCCCAGTTCGGTGATCGCATTCAGTCTGCCTGAAGACAGCCATGTCACCCTTGATGTCTACGATATGCTCGGACAGAAGGTGGCCACACTTGTGGATGAAGAGCTGGAGAGCGGGACACATCGAAGAACGTTTGACGGCAGGAACTTCAGCAGCGGG
>JAOUDE010000168.1 GCA_029859455.1 Ignavibacteria bacterium
CGACCACCATTACGGCACAGGGTCGGAGGAAGCCGGGTGCGTACCAGGCAATCATCGACGAAATCAACCGGGGTGTTCTCATCGTGAATTATACCGGCCACGGGAACCCGTCCGTCTGGGCGCATGAGAATATCTTCAACACCCAGACATCGATTCCGCAGCTGGTGAATGCCAACAAGCTGTCGCTCTTCTTCCTGGCGACATGTAATTTTTCCGATTTTGATGATCCGAACAGCTATACCGGGTCTGAACTGCTCTGCAACAGATCGGGTGGCGGAGCGATCGGCGTCGTGTCTGCGACGAGGAAGGTGTTCGCGGTCGAAAACTTCAACCTCAACGTTGATATCTATGACCGGATGTTCCTGGAGGATCAGTACGGACGGGCGATCGTTGACCGGCCCGCGACCGCTTTGTTCCGAGCAAAGGTGGAGAATACCAATTCACTGAACGATCAGAAGTTTTTCTTCATGGGCGATCCGACGATGCGCCTTCAGTATCCTCAGGGATTCGCTTCGATCGATACGATCAACGGAGAGCCGGTGGATTCCGTTAACGGTGTTCCACGCGCTGATTCCGATCCGATTTCAATCCGGGCGCTCCAGAAGGTAACGATGTCCGGAGTAACACGGACGGACGACAACCGTCCTGAATCCGGTGTCAGCGGAGTGATCGAGCTGGTGGTGAATGACGCGACCCGGCAGATTTCCATCCCGGGATTTCCTCCCGGCGCCGCCACGCCGTTCTCATACCGGGCAACCGGAGCCACAGTCTACAGAGGAGCCGCCTCGGTGACGGACGGCCGGTATGGTGCGACGTTTATTGTGCCGAAGGATATCTCCTACGCTGATTCGAGCACGCGGGGCCGGATGATTGCCTATTACACCGATGATGTGTCCGACCGACTCGCGTACACCGATAACATCTACGTCGGCGGAACCGATTCGACCGCATCGGATGATACGGATGGACCTGAGATCACGATCTATCTTAATACCCGATCGTTTCAGCCCGGCGACATCGTGAGCCATGATCCTCTTCTGCTGGTCGATCTGGTCGATTCCAGCGGGATCAACACGTCAACAGCCGGCATCGGCCACCGCATCGAGGCCTGGTTGAACGGAGCGTCACAGAGCATCGACATCACCGATTCCTACGCCAGCGAACTGGATAATTTCCAGCGGGGGACGGTACAATTCGAGCTGCGCGACCTTCCCTTCGGGAGGAACTCGGTTGTCGTCAGAGCATGGGATGCATACAACAACGCGTCCACATCCGAGACGTTCTTTGAAGTGACTTCGGGAGATCAGCTCACGATCACCGATGTGATGAACTTTCCGAACCCGTTTGCACGGGAGACGATGTTCACGTTCAAACAGAACCAGCTGGTCCCGCTGAATATCATTGTCCGGATCTACACGGTGGCAGGGCGCCTGATTCAGACACTCGAGACGACCTCTCCGGGAGAACCGTTCGTCAAGATCAACTGGGATGGGAGGGATCGTGACGGAGATGTCCTGGCAAACGGTGTGTATCTCTACAAGGTGGTGGTGTCGACCGTCGATGGTGCTCGCTCGACCGAAGCACTGGGAAAGATCGCTGTTCTGAAATGAAAGAATGTATGGAAAAGAGTATGTTATTGACTAATCAAAATTGGGAGATGGGTGATATGTTACGAACGGGCTTGAAGGCATGTGGGGCAGGAATGTTTCTGGTGATGGCGCTGATCATGGTGCTGCCATCGCCTGCTGAGGCACAGGGTGAATCGGCTGTTCCGTTTCTGCTGATTGCGCCGAACTCGCGCGCATCAGGAATCGGCGAAAGCGGCACGGCGACGGTCGATGACGCCTCCGCGATTTTCTGGAATCCTGCAGGGCTGGCGTTTCAGAGAGGATATGAGGTCAGTATCACGCATGCGAGCTGGCTGCCTCAGTTCCAGCAGGCAGACCTCTTCTATGATTACCTGAATTACCGCCAGCGCATCGACGAGATCGGCGGAACAATCGGTGCCAGTGTCACCTATCTGAACCTCGGCGAGTTTATCAGGACCAGTTCCAGCGGCCCGGACGAGATCGGAAGATTCAAGGCGTTCGAATTCGCTGTCACGGCCGGCTATGCAACGACGGTTTTTGATGACCTCGGTCTCGGCATGAACCTCCGGTATATCCACAGTTCCCTCTCTCCGATCGGTACGGAGCAGGAGCAGGGGAGCGGCGTGGCCTCGACCGTCAGTTTCGATATTGCCGCGATGTATCGCCCTCAGACCGATGATGCCTGGGGCCGTTTCAGCGCCGGCATCAACCTGTCGAATATCGGTCCGAAAGTAACGTATATCGACGCGGCTCAGGCGGATCCTCTTCCGACGAACCTCCGTCTGGGACTCGGCTACAAACTTCTGGATGATGAATTCAATGAACTCACCGCGTCGCTCGATTTCTCGCGGCTGCTGGTCAATCGGGATTCGACCGGCGCCTCCGATCCTGTCTACGAAGCAATCTTCTCCAGCTGGGGAGACGGGTCCGGTCTGAACAAAGTAAACACCAGCGGAGGTATCGAGTACTGGTACGGGGCGCCGCGCCTCCTCGCACTCCGCCTCGGCTACTTCTATGAAGACCCGTCGTTCGGAAACCGACAGTTTCTCACATTCGGTGCGGGCATCCGGTTTGATATTTATGGATTCGACTTCAGTTACATCTCTGCGGAGGAAAACCATCCCCTCTCAGACACCATTCGCTTCTCGCTCCTGATTGCCTGGGGTGCCGGTGAAGAATAGAAATCTCACCCAGGCACGACAGTACAGGTAGAGGGCTCATGGTCAGGATTCCGGCAATACTTCTCTTTATCCTCCCGATTCTAACATGGACAGGATCGGGGCAGCAGATGAGTCATCCCGTGATGGCCTCACGGGATGATCTGTTCTATGCCCCCCGTCCACTGCTGACGGGACCCGACACCGTACGTGTTCTCGCTGTCATGGTTCAGTTCCAGCAAGACGATATCAACACGACGACAGGGAACGGACGGTTCGATCTTTCAACAACGTCCGATCCGATTCTCGATCCTCCCCCGCACAACGGACTATTTTTCGAAGCGCATCTGACGTTTCTCAGAAACTATTTCGCGAAAGCGTCCGACGGGAAACAGATCGTTACAACAACGCTGGTGGACACGATCTACACGCTCCCGAACGTCATGCGGAACTACAGTCCGCAGCGCGGCGAAAATAACCTGAAGCTCGCACAGCTGGCGCAGGAGACATGGGGGCTTGTCGATGCCTCGGGGAAGGTCACCGATTATTCTGCGTACGACTGTTTCGTGATTTTCCATGCCGGAACAGGACGTGATATCGATCTGACCTCGCTCTTCGGATTCGATCCGACGCCGCACGATATTCCCTCCATTTTTTTCGGCCCGGGCGGTTTCAGGGATGCCTTTGGCCGCCAGTATCCGGGGATTGTGGTGAACAGCGGTCAGGATACGATTTGGAACTCCGCCATCCTCCCGGAGACGGAGAACAGATTGATTCCGACGCTGACCGGCGATATTCTTCTGGAGATCAGCTTCAACGGGTTGCTGTGTGCGTCGGTGGCGAGCTATCTCGGCCTCCCGGATCTGTTTAATACCGAAACAGGAGGTTCCGCGATCGGGCGCTTCGGTCTGATGGACGGACAGTCAATCTTCAGCTACTTCGGCGTGTTTCCTCCGGAGCCTTCGGCATGGGAGAAATATTACCTCGGATGGATCGCGCCGATCGACGCGGGATCGGCTGAGCAGACGTTCGCTCTTCCGGCAGTCAGCGCCGTTACGACCGATACCGTCTACCGTTTCGCGTTCTCCGCTACCGAATATTTTCTTGTCGAAAACCGGCAGCGCGACCCGGGCGGTAACGGACAGATGGTTACTTCCGTGTTCAACGGAACAACGGTCACGAAAACCTACCCGAGAGACACGACCGGCTTCAATGCATTCGATGTTTCGGACCTGGCTGGAGTGATCACGGATGTTGAGGATCTTGACTGGAGCCTTCCGGGTGGTGTTGATGTCGGGGGCAACCGGTTGACCGGCGGCGCGCTTGTGTGGCATATCGACGAGTCGCTCATACAGCGGAAGATCGGCACAAACAGCATCAATGCAGATCCCGCCGAACGGGGAGTCGATCTGGAGGAAGCGGACGGTTCGCAGGATATCGGGCAGGACTACGGTTTTCTTTCCGCAGGTTCAGGAAGTGAAGAGGGAACCGCTCTCGATTTCTGGTACGAAGGGAACCCCGTGCCTGTCTTCGAGAACCTGTTCTCGGCGACCACTTTCCCGGCAAGCCGGAGCAATGCCGGTGCGTTCAGTCTCGTCACGCTCTCCGGTTTCAGCGCCGCAGGTGCCCGGATGACGTTCACCGGTTCGATGGGGGATGGTGCGACTGTTCCTATGGCCGGATTTCCACGCACCACCGGTGAGTTGCTGCCTGACCCGTCACTCGCTGTAGCGCCTCTTCAGACCGGAGGAGGGTTCAGCATCCTCGTGACCGCGACCGGCGAAGGTGTTCCGGAGGTCGGACTCGAAGGGGATACCACTGTGGCCGCGCCGGCACCGGGAAAGCTTTTTGCATGGACCCCTGACGGAGGAGCTGCCATGACCGGCGGTTTTTCCGACGGGAGGATCGTTGCGGCGACGAATTCCGGTATCGCCGCGCGACTGGAGGGCGCCGTATCGGTGCGCGACCTGAACAATGATGGAATCCCGGAGCTGATTCTGGTCCAGGAAAAGGAGGGAGCCGGTTCATCCCCGGTCTCGATCCTCAAGGCGGTGACGCCGGTCGATATGAACGGCGACAGCCTCGCCGATCAGCTGTTCGAGCTGACGCTGGGTCACGTCGTGTCGACAATCCCGGTCGCCGCGGATTCCATGATCGCTGTGGGCGCCGGCCCGATGGTGTATTTTATCCGGCATGACGGTGTGCTCGTAGACAGTGTTCAGGCGGTCGATGATGCACTGGAGTCTGTCGCAGGGATCAGTGTTTATGCTCAACCGTTCGCGTTTCTCATAACAGGGTCGGATGGATCGATCTCTGTTCATGCCAGAACGACGGACGGGAGTATCCAGGAAATCGGGTACGGCATGGCGAACGTCGGCTCGCCGGTCTCCGGTCCGGCGGTGACTGGTTTTTGGGGAGCGAACGGGGAAACGGGCCATGTCGTCGCAACGACGACCGATGGCGTGCTTTCAGTCCTGACAACCAAGGAGGGACTCGCTCCGCTTCACGGATTTCCAGTTTCGACCGGGTTGCCTTGTTCAGTACCGCCGGCACTGGCAGATATCAACAGTGACGGTGTCCGTGACATCGTGATGTTCGCAGGAAACCGGATCTTCGTCTATAATATTTCCGGCGCGGTCGTCGATAATTTCCCGGTGACACTCGATTCGGAGATTGCCTCGGCTCCTGTGGTTGCGGATATCGACGGAGATCTCGACCTGGATATCATTGCCGTCACGGTCGACGGCTTCGTCGCTGCGATTGACCGGTCGGGCCGATATGCCGCCGGCTTCCCGCTCCAGGCCGGGAAAGGCCGTCAGTCTGTCGCTGTCCTTGAAGTGCCGACACCATCATTCTCCTCATTCGATATCGGGCTTGTCGTTGCTTCGATCGACGAAGGATCGGTGACGGGGTGGACCACCGGTTCAGTGCCGTCCGGTGCGCAGGCGCTGTTCCCATGGCCACAGTACCAGAGGGATGCAGCGAGAAGCGGACTGGTGACAGGGGGCCTGTCAGGAACTCCGGTGAGCTCATCTTTTTTCCCGGCTGACCGTGTGTACAACTGGCCGAATCCCGTATATGACGGCAATACCCACTTCCGGTTCTTTGTGGGAGAGGATGCACGGGTCAGGATCACGGTGTTCGACCTTGACGGGGAGCAGGT
>JAOUDE010000167.1 GCA_029859455.1 Ignavibacteria bacterium
GTGCGGTCTCGCTCCCGGTCGCGTTGGGAATGTTCCTCCTCGCGCCTCAGATCTGCCTCACCCTCTTTGGACCCGGGTACGAACAATCTGCAATACACCTTCAGTTCCTGCTTCCTTATTTTGTGTTGACACTTCTGAATTCTGTTGCAACCTGCACACTCATCGCTCTGGGCGAAGAGCGGTCGTTCGCGAGGTACCAGATGATCGGCTCCACAGTTCTGATCGCTGCGGTCCTCCTGGTCACTTCGGCTGCCGGATCTCCGGGGGCAGGAGTTGGCATCAGTTTCGGGGAGCTGGTCACGCTGCTCCTTCTGCTCCGGCTTCTGAAGCGGAAGGAAGCGATCGATCTGAGGCCTACAGCGGTTCGTTTCGCCGGAGCACTCGCTTGTACAGGGATTCTGGTGTATCTTGCGGGTGGACTCGACCCGGTCCTGCTGGTTCCGATTGCGATTGCCGGGTTGACAATCAGCATACTGCTTACCCGTGCGCTCTCCATTCATGACGCGCGTCTCTTGCTGGCACGATTCATATGAAACTTCATGCTGCGCTCCTGAACCGATCTCCTGGATTGGAGCAGGTCCTTCGACAGGAAGGTTTCCCCGCGTCCATGACGGAGAGCTCTGACCTTGATCCTGACCGGTGGAGTGTTCTGGTCCTCAGCCGGCACCTCACGGACCAGGAGCAGGATGATGTAAGACGCTACCTGCGGAGGGGGGGAGCGATCATGACGTGGACACCATATGCCGATTTTCTGATCCAGGGTGAAGCCGAGTCGAGACTGATCTCCTATCTGCTGGCTGACCGCATCCCCTGGGACACAATCTCGCTGCTGGATATCGAGAGAAATTGTGACATCCCCCCTGGCGCTAACAGCCTCCCTGATCAGGAAGGGCGATCCTCCGCTTTTGTGGGGAGGATCGATGGCGGATCCGCCGTCGTATACCCCTTCGACCCGGCCGATCTTCTTGCCGATCACAGGAGCACGGTTCGCAGATTTCATTCCAGCAAGGAACGTCTTCCTTTCGAACAGGTTTCAACCGTTTCAAAAGGGGATTTGCGTCGCCTGATCAGCCGGTCCCTCGAATATCTTCATCACACACGAGGAATTCCCTACGCGCACCTCTGGCACTATCCGGAAGACAATCAGAGCCTCTTCGGATTCAGAATCGATACCGATGGAGCGCCGCGGCAGGACATTGAGGATATGCGGGATCTCGCGCGACAGTATCAAATACCGGTTACATGGTATATTGATGTGCAAAGCCACGAATCTCTCTTCCCGCTCTTTCGGGAAATGGAAACGGATGAAATCAGCCTGCATTGTTATGAGCACCATCAATTCGGATCCCAGGAAGAGTTGAGCCGCGACATCCGGAGGGGGAAGGTTCTACTGGAACAAGCGGAGATGTCGCCGAAGGGGTTCGCGGCTCCATACGGCAACTGGAACATCGGGATCGGCCGGGCGATCGTTAATGAAGGCTTCGTCTATTCATCAGAGTTTTCCTTCGCGTACGATACACTGCCGATCCAGCCGGAGCTGGATGAAGGGAGTTCAGGGGTCCTTCAGGTGCCGGTTCACCCGATCTGTATCGGCAGTATGCTCAGGGTCGGGTACAGCGAGGAACAGATGATCCGGTACTTTCGGGGTTCATTGCGGGTAAAGCTGGAGAAGAGGGAGCCATTGTTCTATTATCATCATCCTGCTCAGCGTTGCTGGGGAGTGCTGGAGTCGCTGTTTCGTTCAGTCAACGAGCAAGGGATTGCAAAGACCACGTTGCTGGACTATGCCCTCTGGTGGAAGAAAAGAGAGGCCGCAGTGATGGTTGCTGATGTTGAGGATGACGGGATATCGATTCAGATCAAAGGGGATCGTTCTGTCAGAGCCCGGGTTGTGATGCCGGACGGATCGGAGCGTTTCATGAGCAGAAGTGAAGAGCACCTATCATCCGGGGTGGGTCAGTGGACTCCGGTCCCTCGCACCGGGCCGATCGATAGAATCGAACGGATCCGGGAACCGGACATGCGGACTTTCATTGCCCGGTGGTACAACCATTTCCTCCGGAGGGTTCAGTGAAAGCATGTCTCGCATCCTACCCTGCGGTCACAATGCTCCATGGGGGTCCGAATACCCAGCTTCGGATGACAGCTAAACATTTGTCGGAGTTCGATGTCACTGTCGGGATGTTCGACCCGTGGCGATACGGGATCGAGCGCGAGTTTGATCTTTTCCATCTCTTTGCGGCCAATATCGGAACTTTCCATCTGGCACGCGAGCTCCATGTGCGCAACGTTCCTCTTGTTGTCTCACCGATAATGTTCAGCAGTCACTCGGCGCAGTTCATCCGGCGGGGCCTGAGCGCAACACGGTTGCTTCAGAGGGCCGGACGCGGGATCTGGTCAGATTATTCGATCATGGCTGACATTTGTTCATGGGCCTCTGCGGTTCTGCCGAATACCCGGGCGGAAGCAAACCTCGTGACCAGAGGGCTTGGCAGCGATGGTTCCCGGGTGACGGTCGTCCCGAATGGCGTTGAGGAGCGGTTCGCGGACGCGACACCGGATCTCTTCAGGGAGAAATACGGGGTCGACCAATTCATCCTCCACGTCGGCCATATTGGATACGAGCGGAAGAATGTATTGAATCTTATCAGAGTACTTGGAACGATCGATCATCCTTCTGTGATTATCGGACGTTCGCTTCAAACGCCATATGCGGAAGCATGCCTCGCAGAGGCGAGAAAGCACAAGCAGATTCTTGTGATCGATGGACTTGACCATGAGTCCGATCTGCTCGCATCCGCATACGCGGCATCGAAGGTCTTTGTCCTGCCATCGCAGTTTGAAACCCCGGGGATCGCGGCACTCGAAGCGGGACTCGGGGGAGCGGAAATCGTTATCACACAGGAAGGGGGAACAAGAGAGTACTTCGGATCGTTCGCCGAGTATGTCGACCCTCGTTCGAACGAATCGATCAGACAGGGGATTCTGACCGCGCTCGGGAAGAGTCCGACCGGTGTTCTCCGGGACCATATCCTTGCCGAGTTTACGTGGCGGCAGGTCGCCAGAAAGACTGCCGGCGCCTATAGAAGTGTGCTGGAACAGGGAAGGGATCGTTGATTCCTCTGTGGAGAGAATGAGACAAAGTCTCTGCAGAGAAGAGCGGAAATCGATACTTCACCCGCCGCCTGACCCCCTCCGTCCGCTCCGGGATGGCAAATCTGACCTCCGGATGAAAAAAAGTTACCCCCGAACCATCCCATGAGGTTCGGAGATCGGTAATTGCTCCTCCATAACATATTGTGATTTTAGGCACAGTTTATGTATATTGTTCTTCGTTCGCTCAAAGAGAGCGTTTTTTATTGAATTTGAAGGCCGGCACCTGGTGTTGATGGCCGAAATTTAACCCCTAAAACATACAATCTCTGGAGGGAGAAGCCACTCATGAAGTACTTACTGACTTTGTTGACCCTGATTCTGCTCCCTGTGCTGACAAGCGCACAGGAATGGCGGATCAATTGCGGTGGGGACGACTACACCGTAGCCGGGGGAGATCTCTTTGAGCAGGATCTCATGTATTCACCTGGTTCGTACGGAGCACTGAACGGGAACACACGTGACTGGTTTCCGAACGAAATTCTCGGGACAACCGACGACACGCTTTATTCAACGATGCGGTTCCTCAACGCCCCGTTCGGATATCAGTTCGACGGAATGGCACCCGGAACATATGAACTCACCCTGCATTTTATTGAAACAAGTGTGACTGGTCCGGGTGGACGGTTGATCGACGTTGTCGCAGAAGGAATTACTGTGATCGACGACCTTGATATCTTCGACGAGACCGGGGCAATCTTCACTGCCCTTGTAAAGACAGTCCAGGTTGATGTTTCGGATGACACGCTCAACCTTGATTTTATCACGGTCCTCGGCAACAACGCATTCGTTTCCGCGATCGAGGTCGTGATGATCGGGACTCTGCCCACCACGTTTGTTGACGTGACAGCGGATGTCGGGCTTGTGTTGAGCCACGCAACGGCCCCCGTCTGTGCACCGCCGATTGGCTCCGGTTCTGCATGGGGAGATTACGACAACGATGGTGACGTCGACTTCTTTGTGACCAACCACGGGGGAGCGAACCACCTCTATCGAAATGACGGCGATCTGGATCTGGACGGTCTTCCTGATTTCGTTGATGAAGCTGTGGCGATGGGTCTTGACCTGCCCGCGGAAGTGAGCATGGGCTGCGTGTTCATCGATTTTGATAACGATGGCGACCAGGATCTCTATGTCACCAACCTCGACGGGAATATGATGTTCCGAAACGAACTGGTGGAAACCGGTTCTGTTTCTTTTACCGACATTACAATGACCACCGGACTTGCCGATGAAGGACGTGCGATTACAGCAGGCTGGGGCGATTTTGACAACGATGGTTTCCTGGATGTCTATCTTGCAAAACATGCGAATTGCATGGGCGGACCATGGGATAACCAGGACAGGCTCTTCAGGAATAACGGCGACGGCACCTTTGTTGACGTTACCGACTACCTCTGTGACGGGGTTGCTCCTTGCGACGCGGTGATGGGCCTCGGCTTCTCACCGGGCTGGTATGATTATGACAATGACGGTGACATTGACCTGTACCTGGTCAATGACATTCTGGATGGAACCTGGTACGGAAACGTCCTCTGGAGAAATGACGGAGACAACGGTCTTGGTGGCTGGACCTTCACAGATGTGTCGGCGAGTTCCGGGACTGATCTTTCAGTCAATGGTATGGGGCTTGGAATCGGCGACTATGACAACGATGGCAACATGGATCTTGCCTTCAGTAACGTGGGTCCGAACAACCTGCTCCACAATCTTGGCGACGGGACCTACGAGGACGTCTCCGCGGCTGCAGGGATTCAGCGTGATACCATCGCCGGCGGCGAAGCATCGATCACCTGGGGAACTTCGTTCTTCGATCATGACAACGACGGACTGCTGGACCTCTTTTACGTTGCAGGCTACATTGGAGGAACAGCGGTTGATCAGCCGGATGCTTTCTTCAGGAACAACGGGGACGGCACTTTTGAGGATCGGTCAGACCTGGCCGGTTTGAATCATCCCGGTAGAGCACGGAGTCTATCAGTTTCAGACTTCGATGGTGATGGTTTCCCGGACGTGTTCGTGGGTCATTTCGGTGAGCCTCCGGTGCTGTACCATAACGAATCTTCAGACCTTGGAAACTCAAATAACTGGCTCCAGTTCACGGTTGAGGGGACAACCAGCAATCGTGACGGTATTGGCGCCAGGCTGACCCTGACCACACCTGATGCCGTGACACGTATCCGCGAGATCGGAAGCGGTGCGACTCACGGCGGTGGAGATCAGCGCGTCGCGATGTTTGGCATCGGCAACAATGCGACGGGTGACCTTGTCGTACGGTGGCCATCCGGTCTCGAAGAAGACTTTGGTACCATCGATGCCAATCAGAGACTACATCTGGTTGAGAACAGCACGCAGACCACGTTCACGGACATATCTGTGACCGCAGGTCTTGTTCCCGGCCATGACCTCGACACAACCTGCCCGATGCCCCCGATCGGTTCAGGATCGGCATGGGCGGATTACGATGATGACGGTGACATCGATCTCTTCGTAACGAACCATGGTGGACCGAACCATCTCTATCGCAATGACGGCGATCAGGGTCTCGGCTATCCTGAGTTCGTTGATGTCGCGGTCGATCTCGGTATCGATGACGCCAGTCTGGTCAGTGCCGGATGCGTGTTTATCGATTTCGACAATGATGGTGACCACGATCTCTACGTCACGCACTGGGGCGGGAACACACTCTATCAGAACCAGCTGGTGGAGAGTGGCGCCGCAGATTTTGTCGATGTCACAGCAGTTGCAGGCGTCGG
>JAOUDE010000005.1 GCA_029859455.1 Ignavibacteria bacterium
TAGCCGCAATCACGAAATCGGAGAGAGTCCAGTTCACCTCATCGGTGAATTGCATCGCGATCAACGGTGTGAGTAACAGGAGTGTGACTATAAGAAGAATAATGCCTGGCCTTCTATTCTGAACAGTCATACAGGTTCTCCCTTTGGGCTGAATTGTGTTCTATGAACGCGCCGACAACTTCTTCGCCGGAGAGCCGTCCAGCATATCCAGAATCCCTTCGATGTCCAGATCCTCCCACCGTAAGTTTACTGCCTCACCAACCCGCAGGCCCGCCGAGTAGACCAGCATCAACAGCGCCTTGTGCTTCAGGTTTTCGGTCGCTTCGAAGATGGCGAGGACATCCTGCTCGCTCAGGACAACCGGCAGTTTCCGTTCACGCTTCGGACGCGGGAGCTCACCCAGTACCATCGGCCGCTCGTAGAGTTCGACGTACAGGAACCGTAGTGCATTGATCACCTGATGAACGGTTGCGACGGCATACTGTTCGTCGATCAGCCGGAGAATGAACGCCCGTATCTCTCTGTCGGACACGTCCCTCGGATGTAACGGCCGGATATGCCTGATGAAGAGCCGGAGACAGCTGACGTACGACTTGATGGTCCGGGGACTGTAACCCCGAAGCCGCATCTCCCGGCGCATCGTCTCTTTCAGTCCGGGACGTGCATCCCCCCGCCGCGTGTTGTCTGTTCCATTGCCACCCTCCGTATTTGTGATCGCCGGCGGGTGACCGCTCCGTCAGTGGAGCCGAGTGAAATTCAATGAGGAATGTAAGGCGTGTGCCTCCTCCGAATATAGCCACGGGACACACATCTGTCAAGCGGAAGTGCCGAGGTTCCCGACCTCACGTTCCGTCTGGCCCCCGGGAAGGAAAAAGGGGGCTAGCGCGAAGCACCGGTTCCTTCCCGAAACTGCGGCCGCTTCCGGACAATGAGAATGAAGGGCGGCGCTCTGTCTCAGGTTTCGCTGATATGCTTGAAAGAAACTTCCCACAAAAAGGAATTTCCGATCCGGAGCCCTCTCGCATGGTATGATTTTCCAGACCCTCCCCTGGCATACTCCTTGTTCCTTTTTGACGTAAGTTCCGCACACCACTTCCAGGGAGAGTCCCCGCATGAAGCGCCGCCCAGGTCTGATACTTTCGGCCGTTGCAGGCCTTGTACTCATCTCACTATTTCCGGTCAGCCTGTTAGCCCAGGTCAACATCGACTGGGTCCAGTACACCGCCGGAGTTGCCATTGCCGCCGATGGCAATGACAACGTCTACACCGTGACGTATGAGTACAACCCCGGCGGAGATATTCTTCTGACAAAAACAGACTCGGAAGGGAATCTCCTCTGGACGGTCCGGTATGACAATACCGATCCGACAAAGTTCGAATCGGCCACATGGGTTGAGACCGACGGGGCGGGCAATATCATTGTCACCGGAGATGTGAACTCGGGATATTCCAACCCCGTCAAGGCAAACAGCATTGTAATGAAATTCTCGCCCGACGGTACTCTGCTCTGGCGTCAGGTATATGAAGGCTCGTTCGATGGATCCTACACGAAGAAATGCCTTGTTGACCGGGAGGACAATATCTATGTGCTTGGCACTGGCCATGGTCCGGCCGGTTTCGTCACAAAGGTAAAGAAGTTTGCAGCCGACGGGAGCCCCCTCTGGTCCTACTTTGATGACGCGGGTATCGGATTGCCGGTGAACTTCAAGTTTTCGGCCGACAGCGCGATCGTCATTTCCTGCCGGTCGCTGTTCGGGAGCATCAACGGGTACGCGAGGATAACCAGGGACGGCTCAACAGTCTGGAGCTATCCGGGGATCTACAGTCTGACCATCGGTGACGCGGCGGGTGATGCCGACGGGAACAGCTACCTGGTTCACGGGGAGTATGTTCTGAACGGCGGCACCGTTCTGAAAAAGATATCCCCCGCAGGCAGTCTGATGTGGGAGCAGACATACGACCTGGCCGGATTCCGGGTGGATGTGGGAAACGACAACCTCGCCGTAGTCAGCGGATTCCCTGACGCGAACACCCCCGGGTCTTCGTTTGTGAAAGTGGATGAGAACGGAGCCCTTCTCTGGGCCAATCCCGACGCCGACGGTCCGTACGCGCTTCTACTTCACGCGATGATGAGGATCGATGCGTCGAATGACATCTATCTTGCCGCCGGGACGCTATTCGAAATGGCGATCTGCAAGGTCTCGGCCGACGGTACGTCCGGCTGGACTGCCGTGATGCCGGGCGGGTACGCGCGCGGGTTCGTGTTCGGAAACAACAATCGGCTCTATGTGGTCGGAGGTGCGACGGTCCGGCTGAGCCAGGACCCGCAAGGCGAGCCGCCTGTTGTTGCAGACATCAGGGATCAGTCGATTTCCACCACGCAGAAGTTCAAGTCAATACGGGTCGACGCGTTCGTGACGGATCCCGATGATCCGGATGATGCGATTACATGGACATGGTCGGGAAATACCGCTCTCGTACTGTCCTGGGATCCGGTCCGGAGAGGGATCAGGATCCGCGCACCGCGCGGATGGACCGGTAGTGAGACCGTCACCTTCACAGCGATGGATCCGGACGGACTTTCGGATTCTGACGATGCGACCTTCACGGTGAGTTCCGACCAGGAAAGAGCGGCCGAAGGTCCCACAGAATCGCTGCTTGCGTTTCCAAATCCATTCAACCCTTCGACAACAATCCGCTTCACCGTTCCTGAGGCCGGACAGGTCCTCCTGGAGCTCTACAACCTCCAGGGGGAAAAAGTCGCTGTGCTTTCCGAGGAATGGATGGATGCCGGAGAACATCAGGTTCACTTCAGGGCCGATGCGATCGCGAGCGGGACCTACATCCTGCGAATGACGACCGGCGTATCGGTGCAGACCCGGAAGCTGATGTTTCTGAAGTAACGCGCACCCAAAGGCCAGCCTGCTGGTCCTCACGTACCTGGTTCTCAGTCGGCAAGGGTTCCCCACCCGGGTGATTCCGAGCTGAAGCGGACTATTGTCCGGTCTCAGAGCTGGGGAACCAGGTGTCCGCAGACCGTCGTATTCCGCCCATCCCGGCTACCTCAGGACGTATCGGATACCGGCGTTGATAACCCGCCCCTCAAGCGGTGCATAAACCGGGAGTGTTCGGATGTTCCCCGCAGACAAATCGCCCACGAACACGGGATCAAACCGTGTCTGCCGCGTATCAAAAATATTCTCGAAATTGATGAAAAGCCTGATGGCGCCGAATCCCTTTTCGACCAGGAATCCGGTGATCCAGTACGATGGTGAAACCGTGCGAAACGGATTTCGCTCGAGACGCTGACGACCCGTCCAGTAATTCTCCAGCCCGGCCTTTATCTGCTCTTCGTGATTCTCCCAGATGAGAATCGCACCGAACGAATGTCGGGGGTTCAGCGCGACCTCATGGGACAGAAGATTATCCTCCTGTGTTGCATAGATGTATGTGTATCCGAGCAGGAGTTTAAACTCCTTGTAGGTGAGGCGAACCGATATCTCAGTACCAATTGATTTCGTCGGCCCTGTTGCATTGCGGAGAGAAACGACCTCCGCCTCGAGGGAATCCTCGTCGGCAATCAGCGCATCATCGAGATTGGTCAGAAACAGTGCAGTGTTAAAATCGATTGTGAATAAGCCGGCGGCGACCCCCCGCCAGTTCATATCCAGTGATGCGCTCTGCGCAAGCTCCGGACTGACATTCGAAAGCGGGCGGACATTTCGGAAACCGATCTCCTCTGCCTCCTCGACAAAGATTGTCGGTGCTCTGTATCCGGTCCCTCCGCCGAGGCGAACCGTCAGGGATGAAGTCGGCCGGTACATGACGGAAAAACGCGGGACCACAAATGTGCCGAATGTGTTGTGGAAGTCAATTCGTCCGCCGGCCACAGCGGAGACCATTTCAGAGAAGCGGATCTCATCCTGAACGAACAGGGAAGGGACACCATACCGGTAAGAGCGAGCACTGAAGCCGGGAGTACGATCATCAAAATCGTCGACCCGGAAAGCGCTCCCCACCAGCAACGAATGATCCGTGAGCTCGAAGGTGTACTGGACGTCCGCAAAGCTCACGAGCTGGGTGGCGTTGAACACTGTGCTCCCGTACAGCGCATCCCGCTCAGAGCGAAGCCACGCGAGTTTTACTCCGAGAGATTGGTCCGGAGAAATCTGCCAGGAGAAAAGAGATGAGGCGTCGAAACGCTTTGTGTCGATTGTCTCCCGGTACGGCGATGATGATCCTGTCCCGGGTACATCATCCATCGCACCGCCGACCCTGCTCTCATCGACAATGCCGGCTGCAAAGCGAAGGACGACATCCTCGGAGAACCGGTACCGTATCCGCGGCGTCGCTGTTGTCCGTGTGAATTCCGCGACATCCGCAAACCCGTCATCATCGACATCGAACCGGGATTGGCGGTTATGGCTTGCGAGCAGACTCACACCGTCATCATCGAATGCCCCCGAGTAGAAACCCGACAAGTCGAATCCTTCCTGGGTTGTGCCGTTGAGGAGGAGACTGAGCTCCGGTGGGTCTCCCGGGAGCTTCGGCAGGAAATTTACAACTCCCCCGATGGCATCCGCTCCGTAGAGCGTCGATGTCGCACCCTTCAGGACCTCCACCTGGCGCAGGTCCAACGGGATCAGCTGCATCAGGCCGAAACCGGCGGAGAGGCCGCCGAGACTCGGGATCCCGTCGTTCATAATCTGAGTATACCTTCCGCTCAGCCCCTGAATGCGAAGATTCGCTGTGCTTGAGGCCGCACTTGTGGTCTGAACCCGCATGCCGGTCGATTCATTGAGCAACATCGCGACATTTGACGGCGTCATCAGAAGTTTTTCCTCGATCTCCTCTTCCGGGATTGCCTCGACACGGACAGGGACATCGTCGATGGAGCGCACTGTCCTCGTCCCGGTTACGACCACTACCGGCGTCTCGATGTGCTCAGGCTGCAGGAGAATCCTCAGCGAGAGCGATTCGCCGGGATTCACGTCGAGAGTAATCTCGGCAGGCGCATAGCCCACAGATCCAATTCTCAGGACGTGAGACCCGGAGGTCAGCGGACCGATGGAGAACGCGCCGGTGATGTCCGATGTTGTGCCAATCGTCGTCCTCAGGAGGGAGATATTCGCTCCGGCCAGCGGCTGCAGCGAAGCGGAATCAAGGACAACTCCCTCAATTCGGGCGGTCTGTGCACGGGATGAGAGTGTCGCAGGTAACAGAAGGACTGAAAGAGAGAGGATCTTGAGCATGCTCCGCCTTATGAGGATCGTGCGAAGACGGGGGCAAACACCGCATGCTGGCTCCGGACTTCATGTGGCGCCCCGAATTACCATTGGCTGTTTGGTTTGATTGCAGGGAGTGCCCGGCGAGCCACTCAAAACCAGCCGGATTTTGATTTTCTGCGGCGCCTGGTTGTCGTACTGATCCCGAGAACTCCGAGCAGGCCGCGCGTCAGCTCGCGGGCAACAACGGTCGAGACGGAACGCGTCACGGGATTCGTCACAACCTTCTCGAAACTGCTCTTTTCCTGTGCCGGTCGTTTCCCCCGCTGTGGCGCGGGTTCCTCACGTGCCGCTTCCATCTTCTTCGAAAGGATCTCGTACGCGCTCTCGGCGTCGACGGTGGTCCGGTAGCGGCTTTCCAGCGGGGAACGGGAAACCAATGCGTCGATTTCGCCGTCGCTCAAAATGTCCATGCGTGACTGCGGCGCCCGGAGGAGCGTGTGGACCAGAGGAGTCGGGATCCCCTTCTCGTTGAGCAGCGTGACCAGAGCCTCACCGATCCCGAGCGAGGTCAGGACCTCGTCGGTTTTGTAAAACTCCGTCAGCGGATAATTCTCCGCTGTCAGCTTGATTGCCTTGCGGTCGTTCGCCGTGAACGCCCGGAGTGCGTGCTGGATCTTCATACCGAGCTGGCTCAGGATGGAGGCAGGGATGTCGCCGGGCGTCTGCGTGCAGAAGAAGACCCCGACTCCCTTGGAGCGGATGAGCTTGATGGTCATCTCGAGCTGGTCGATCAGCGCCTTCGATGCCTCCTCGAACACGAGATGCGCCTCGTCGACGAAGATCACCAGCTTCGGCTGGTCCAGATCACCTTCTTCAGGGAAACGCTCGTAAATCTCCGCGAGCAGACAGAGCATGAAGGTGGAGAACATCCGCGGCCTGCTCTGGATGTCGGCCAGGCGGAGAATGTTGATGGTGCCGTACCCCCGCTCATCCACCCTCAGCAGGTCTTCAACCTCGAACGACGGCTCGCCGAAGAACTCCTCCGCGCCCTGCTGTTCCAACGCCACGACCTGACGGATGATCGTCCCGGCGGATGCAGTGCTGATCCTGCCGTATTCGGCCTCGATCTCTTCTTTCCCTTCGTTCGTCAGGTACTGGACCGTCTTCTTGAAATCCTTGAGGTCCACGAGAGGAAAGCCGTGGTCGTCACAGTACTTGAACACGAGCGAGACGACGCCGGCCTGCGTGTCGTTCAGTTCGAGCATCTTCGAAAACAGGACCGGGCCGAACTCGGAGACGGTCGCCCTCAGCCTCGTCCCTTTCTCGCCCGATATCGACAGAAGCTCCACCGGGTATCCCACGGGCTTCCACGGGATGCCGATGTGGCCGTGGCGCTCGTCGATCTTCGGATGCGGGTTTCCGGGCTGTGACAGACCGCTCAGGTCCCCCTTGATGTCCATGACCAGGAGCGGGATGCCGGCCGCCGAAAGGGATTCCGCCAGTCCCTGGAAGGTTTTGGTCTTGCCGGTCCCCGTCGCGCCGGCGATCAGTCCGTGACGGTTGAAGGTCCGGAGCGGAGCTGAGACAAGAAGGTTGTCGACCGACTTCCCGTCCAGCATGCCGGTCCCAAACACAACGGAGCTGCCCTTGAATGAGTAGCCCCGTGTGATCGATTCTTTGAACTGCCCGGTCACTTAGAACAGTTTTTTTATCTGGTCGACCGGACTTGCCTTGCCGGTTCCGCCGCTGAGGAGTCCTGACGGAACAAGCTCGCTCACTTTGCTCATCAGCTCAGGTGAGAGCTTATCCTTCAGCAGGTTGATCGCGACCGGAATGAACACCTTGGCGGTGTCCATCGTGAAGCCGGCTTTGGAGAAGTTCGAGATCAGCGAGGTCATCCCTTTGGAATCTCCTCCGAGGAGTGATCCCGCCATACCCATCAGGCCGCCGCTGTCACCGGTCGATTTCGACCCGCCGGCGAACTTCGAAAGAAGATCTCCCACACCCGGGATAGAGGAGGAAATCTGAGAGAATGTATCTGTCGGAACATTCTCCTTTACCGACGAAAGAAGCGCTCCGAGGCCCATTTCTGCCTTTGAGTTATCGATTCCGGCGCTCTTTGCAAGATTTTGAATGAGATCAGTCAATTGATGTGTCCTTTCAGCTTAAATGAGGTGCATCCTGTTGTAATAGAGGGACTGAAAGAAAAGGAATCCCTTGCGGATAATCAACATTCGGCAATCTATGCGCTTTAGACCATATCCTGTGGTGCCGGTTGGCTGGATCTCGGGCGGCCGCGGTAGTTGTCCGATGACAAAACACCGCGGCTGGATGATGCTGTTCGTTTGTTGCTGCCTGTACAGATCGCCGTAATGAAAGATCATCTCCATGCAACCGTCCGGAACAATCCTCTGCCGCGGGGGATTGTCCTCCTTCGGATTCTCCGGCGTCCAGTAGCATTTGACCAGTGCCGCCAGACCCCTCGACGGTTTCGAACGTCCGATACTGCATTGTTACGATCCGGCGAATGGCGTTCCGAAAATCCCCACTGCAAGCTCTGCCCAGACGAGGAGGAACAACCCCAGAACGGCGGCGATGAGAGCGATGCGTGGCTTGATGCTGGTGACGTTTCTCATCACAAGCTCACACACCAGGGCTGCACCGAGGAGAAGGAGAGCCGCAATCACGAAATCGGAGAGAGTCCAGTTCACCTCATCGGTGAATTGCATCGCGATCAGCGGGGCAAGCAACAGGAGTGCAATGATAAGAAGAGCAATCCCCGCTCTTCTGTGTTGTACGGTCATTCAGTCCTCCCGCTTTAGGCTGAGTTGTTTTCCAAGCGTTCGCTACAGTTTCTTCGCCGGATATCGGTCCAGCATATCCAGGATCCCTTCGATCGTCTTCGGCGCATTTCCTTCCGCCCTGTTGTTGACGTAGGCGTAGAGGGTCCTGCCTTCGGCCGCGCAGCGCTGAACGGCATCCACCAGGCCGAGGCGGAGGTCCGGAACCTCTTCTTTGATCCTGTCGTACGGTTCGAAGAGCCTGACAGCGTCTTCGTAATAACGTCCCGGCTTCAGGAGCGCCCGTGCAACGGAGAAGGGAGCTGAGAGAATCCCGCCGATCTGGATCTGTTCCAGGATCGACGGCATCCGTGTCCAGTTGTTCAGCACATGTCCCGCGCCGTGCCGCGCCAGCATAGCGAGGTACTCCTCTTTCAGGAACGACCGGTTGCGGATCTCGACAGCATACTCATATCCTTTCGGAAGCGCTCCGAGAAAATTATCCATCTGTTCGATAAACGATTCACAAGTAACACCGGAATTCTCCTTGAAAGCAGAGAACTCGAAGATGATCACACCCCGTTTCTTCCGGAGCTGCTCGACCGGCCCGAGAAACGCTTCCTGAAACAAATCGGGATTGAGGAAATCAGGATTCTCCTTGCCGGCGAGATCACCGTAGCGGGGGATCGATGGATAACGTCTGACCGTGATCCGGTCGGTGACTTTGAGCGAAATCCTGAACTCGTCCTCGGTCTGCTCGTGAAGAACGTGCAGGGTTTCCGTCTTTGGAAAATCATACAGGGCGAAATCGGCACAGACGGTTGGAAACAAGCGGGAGTATTCGGTGAGACATTCCTGGTTGAACGCTTTCTTCGAGGGATACGGACGGTTATAGACCTGTCCCTTCCATCCGGGATACTTCCAGGACGACGTCCCGAACAGCACCCCGCGGCTCGCCCATCGTTTGATCCGCTCCTTGTTCGTTTCGATAAATGCCGAGGAGGGCTGCTCCTCGGCAAAAAGAGGGAGTGTCGACGATGAGGCTTTTCTGATTCTCATGAGGATTTCATCCTCCGAAACCGATTCCTTCAAGAATCGAAAAGAGACTCCAGAGAACCCAGAGAGCGGCCACCAGGGCAAAGACCTTCAGCGAGTCGCGGTAGAAGAGTTTGCCGAGACCGATGCTGACAAGGGCAATGATCCAGAATGTGAACAGATTCAACTTTGCGAGCGCGAGATGAGTCCGGTCCTCGAGGTTCACGTCAGGGAGGAGGAGAAGCGCCAGACTGGGAGAAGCGTAGATGGAATCGGTCAGGAGCATCAGCGCCATCGTGACGACCTGTTCGACCCCGCTGATGATAAAGACCATCCCCAGGACTTCCACCACCTTCATGAATTCCGCCGTCGCGTTCATCGCAGTCCGCCCCAGCAGCCAGCCGATCAGACCGAGCAGAAAGAGGATCGCGAGCGAAAGGAACAGAGTCCCGCCCGCACTCATCAGCGAGAACCAGGGAGAACGGGGACTCGCGAATGTTTCGAATGCCTGTTCTGCTTCCTCCTGTGTCATATCTCCGGCGATAATGCTCTTCTCGACCGACTGGTCGAACTGTTTTCGCATCGCAGACTCGAGCTGTCCCGACAGCGACGGGTTCCCCACAAGAATCTGGCCGGTCACGATCGTTATGAGTACATAGATGAGCCACGGAATCAGCCAGTTGCGTGCGGTTATCCCTGTCCGCGCGATTTCCTCAAAAAGCTCTCCGGGCGAGGCGAAGAGGTTGACCACCTTGTCCAGAAACGACATCGGGTCGCTGTTTTGAAGAGGATGCTCGGACTCCATAAGATTCGCCTTGAAGAAAAGAGGAGATGGTGTTGAAACGACAACAGGTTCAATGTACGGAAAAGGGAATGAAGCAGAAAGACGACAAATATGTCGGCTCAGGTATTGACAAGACGACAAATATGTCGTATCATGAAATCAACTTCAACATTCAGTATTCCTTGTTCGATATTCGTCATTCCCAAAGCCCGCCCTTTGAAACAAGAGAGGGTAAAGGCATGCAGAAGTTCGACCTTGAAGACAGATTAGTGAACTTTTCGGTCAGCATAACCGAAGTGGTAGAGTCTCTGCCGGATACCCGGCTCGGTAATCATATCGCAGGCCAGCTGCTTCGATCCGGTACTGCTCCTGCGCCAAATTACGGTGAGGCACAGGGGGCTGAATCCCGGCGTGACTTCATTCATAGGATGAAAATTGCTCTGAAGGAATTGCGTGAAACATTCGTCTGGCTCAAGGTAATACAGCGGAAGCATCTTGTGGAGGACGTTACTGTACTGCATCAAACCCTCACAGAGAATAATGAATTGATTGCGATTGTTGTTGCCTGTATTACGACGACGCAACGGAATTTGATGGCCCGGAAAACAACGAATAGCGAACAAGGAATGATGAAGTAGAAGTTTTGTCTCATGCAAACGATCTTCCTTCTCGACATCGACTGCTTCTTCGCATCGGTTGAAATGGCTCTTCACCCGGAGCTGCGCGGGAAGCCGCTGTGCATCGGCGGCAAACGGGGCAGCCGCGGAATTGTTGCCTGTCCCAACTACGAGGCGCGCGCATACGGGGTGAAGACGGCGATGCCGCTGCGGACAGCGGAGCGTCTCCTGCCGCCGGATGCTGTCTTCATGCCCGGAAGCCATCGTGTCTACGGGGAATACTCGGAGCGGGTGATGGAGATGCTGTATGATTTCACACCGGATATCGAGCAGGTGAGCATCGATGAGGCGTATATGGATGTGACCGGCTGTCTTCACTTCTGGAACCATGATCCGGAGACGATGGCGATGGCGATGAAGGAACGGATCTGGAAGAAATGCGGACTCCGTGTCTCGGTCGGCATCGCTTCCAACAAGGTCTGCGCGAAGATCGCGGCGGGAGTGCAGAAGCCGGACGGACTGGTGATCGTGCCGCATGGAGGGGAGCAGGAGTTTCTTGCCCCTCTGCCGGTTGAAGCAATCCCCGGAATCGGGATAAAGACAACGCCGAAACTGCATGCGCTGGGGATCCGGACCGTGGCCGACATCCTGATGCGTGCGAGCGATGGTTTGCCGGTTCCCGGCGGCTGGCTTGGCCGCTATCTCCATGCCGTCGCCAGCGGCCGGGACACGCATGTGATGCAGTATGGCCGTGTGGAGAAATCGATCTCGCGCGATACCACTTTCGGCCGCGACTCGTCGGACCGGTCGTTCCTGGAGTCGACACTCTATTATCTGACCGAACGGTGCTGCAAGACGCTGAGGAGACGGAACATGGAGGCATCAACCGTCACAGCAAAAGTCCGATTCTCCGATTTCACCACTGTGCAGAAACAGATGACTCTCGTTGCTCCCTCCTCTGATGAACGGGAGATCTTCAGCGCTGTCCGCCGGCTCCTGACGATGCTCCATCCGCCGGGCAGAACGGTGCGGCTCGTCGGCACGAAGGTTTCCCGTCTCTCGCCTGCCGGCAACAGCCAGATCGATATGCTGAAGGGAGAGAAGGCGGATCAGCTGAACAAACGGCTCGATGCACTGCGGGAGAAATTCGGTTACAAAAGCGTCCAGTGGGGAATCACCCATGCGCTCGGAAAAGAGTATCAGTCGGATACCGACGGCTACCGGCTGCATAGTCCTGTATATGAGATGTAATGACAGCGTTCACTTCTTTCAGTGTATTCAGTTGATGGGCCCGGTGATTGGCATCCTCACTGATAACTGTCAACTGGCAACTGAAAACTGACAACTGACAACTGAAAACTGACAGACTGCTCCGTTGAGAACCATCTGACCATGAGACTATCTTCCATGCGTGATCTTCGCCTCCATCTCCGTGCCTGGGAGCGGCACCGGATTCATTTCGGCATCGTCTGTCCGCAAAGCCGCGTGACGCTGTGCCGGGATCTTTTTTCCGCCACCTGTGCGACCGGATGGAACGGGGCGGCGGGAGAGACGATCCCGGGAGTGGATGGCGCCGTGATGCTTGAAACGAATGCTCTCGTCTACCGGTTTCCGTACCGGTATCAGGATCCGCGCTGTCGCGGAAGAGTGAACCGGGGATTTCTTGATCCGGCCCCCGTGCGGGTGCTCCTGCAGAAGCTGCCGGCGTCGGTTTCGACGGTGGTGATGACCATTCCTCATATCTACCGGACCGAAGAGATGACGTTCAGCATGTTCGCGCGACAGCTGGAGCAGTTTCTGACCGGTATGCCGGGCGGGGTGAACGCCGGCATCGAACTGCAGACCAGTCGGTTTCTGCTTCCTGACTATTTTGAACTCCTTGCCCGGTACGGGGCGATCCATGTTATCGGCGACAGTCCCTCCATGCCGCCGCCGCTCGAGCAGATTCAACTGCCGCTGGTACTGACCGCCGGCCGGTGTATCGTGAGGAGTGCCGCCCGTACCGATCCGTTCTGGCAGCTCGGCATGATCGAGATCGTACGGCGCTGTGTGGATGAGAAAAGATCGCTGTATCTCTATCTGTCCGACACCGAAGAAGCGGTCGAACAATCGCTGATCCGTCTGATGGAACTCCTGAGGCCGGATCTCGCTAAACTCTCACCGTTGCGGCGGAGGAGGGCGGCGTGAAGCAGATTGTTCCATACAGAGCTCTGATGGAGCAGTTCCATGCCGCTCCTCCGGGAAAACTCTGCTGTATCACCGGAACGAGCAGCGCCGTGTTCCGGCTCTCCCTCTCGCTGGCGTCGCAGGCGCTTCTGAGAGGAGTGCCGGTTGCCGTGGTGGACGGGTCGAACCGGTTCGATGCATACATGATCGCGGAGGTTGCGAGAAAGGTTGCCGTCAACAGCCGGGGGGCAGTGCAGGTTACCCCGGAAGATCTGCTCGGAAGGATTTTCGTGGCACGCGCCTTCACCTGCTATCAGATGGAGGCGACAGTCACCGAACGGCTCCCTGCGTTTATCCGGCGGAGCGGCGCTCCGGTGGCGGTCATCTTCGGGCTGCTCGACACGTTTTATGATGAACAGGCGCCGTTGTTCGAAGTCAGAGCTGGTGTCGGCCGGATCATCGAGGCACTGCGCACCATGAAAGCTTCAAACATTTCCGTTCTCCTTGCCTCGAAGGAGCTGAAGCTGGAATCAAAGGAGCGGAACCGGCTCCTGCCGAGAGTGAAGCAGGCGATGGATCATGTGTACCGGTTGCAGGAAGCCGGCGGGAACCGCCGTATTCTGAGCGCTTCGTAGCGAAGGAAGGAAAACCGCCAAGGCGCGGAGACGCAAAGAGGATGTAGGGGCCGGAAGTTCCATAATCACAAAAGAACCAAGCCCTTGGCGTCTTGGCGGTTCAAACTAACAGGAGCAAACATGGGCCGAACCGTACCAACATTTACCATGGTGATCCAGCAGGAGATGCAGAGCTGGTCCAAGTTCCGGCGGGGGCTTCGCAAGGAAGATCAGGAAGCGCTCGATGAGCTCTTCCGCGCGGCAAGGATGCAGCTTGCGGGGAGTGCGTACGCCGTCCGTCCGATTCCGTTCGAAAGCATCGTCATGTCGATGCTGATGACCCAGCAGAGGATGATCCGGGAGCTGCAACAGCGGGCAGGGATCGCGAAACCGGTGGAGTATGCCGGGTATATCGAGCTGGATGAGAGCCCGGCATAGTTAGATCATCATTCTTAAACTCCCTGTTCGATATTCGTATGCACACAGGCCATGTGGCATTGAATCGAGCGGGGAACAAGGATTTCTGAATGCCTGCAGTTAACGCCTGGCTTTTCGATCTCTACCCGTCACCCCACGGCCTCACCATCTGGCTGATCGACGGAAACAGCTGCCGGTACCGCTGCACGACGGCGTACGCGCCCTCGTTCTACATGCGGATAGCGGAGCATCTGCAACCGAGGGTGGCCGCGCTGACGGCGCGGTTTCCGTTCCGGATCAGCTTCGAATGGGAGTCACAGCGTGATATCTATGAGAACAGGGAATGCACGGTCCTCCGTGTCTTTGTCCATGACACGCTTCGCTTCCGGGAGGTGGTCTGGCTGCTGGAGCGTCATTTTCCTCACTTTGTGTTCTTCAATTCTGATATACCGGTCCAGCAGCTCTTCCTGTATTCGACCGGGCTGTTTCCGCTCGCCCGGGGGGAATACGAGATCGACGAAAACGGTCAGCTGAGCGGGTGGAAGCTGGATGATCTGAGTGATGCGGTCGAGTATGCACTCCCGCCGCTGAACACGCTGAGACTCGCGAACAAACCTGATTTCGTTTCGCCGAAACACCGGAAGAACTACCAGCTCGAAGTGGAGTATGACGGCAGGACGTACGGACTGGAGGGAGAGGAAACCGGTGATATCCTCCACTCGCTCAACCGTCATCTCCGTGAGGCGGACCCGGATATTCTGCTGACCGCCTACGGCGACGCGATCCTGCTTCCGATGCTGACGCGGATGGCGGAGGAGGCCGGGATCCCCCTGCTGCTGAACCGTGATCGCGGGAGCGGCTACTTTACGAGCAATGAAACAAGCTATTTCTCCTATGGCAAGATAGTCCACAAGGACGGTGCATTCGAACTTGCGGGCCGCTGGCATCTGGATACGGAGAATTCATTCATGTTCGGGGAAGCAAGTCTGGACGGTGTCGTTGAGATCGCGCGGATGACGCAGCTTCCGGTCCAGCGCCAGTCACGCACATCGATCGGTACGGCGCTGTCATCCATGCAGCTCTCCTGGGCTGTCAAAAACCGCTACCTGATACCGGCGAAGAAGCGGGAGCCGGAGGACTTCAAGTCGGCCGCTACACTGCTGCTGGCTGACAGGGGCGGTCTGATCTATCAGCCGAAGATCGGCTACCACGAGCAGGTGGCGGAGCTCGACTTCGTCTCGATGTATCCGACGATCATGGTGGAGCACAATGTCTCGCCCGAAACGGTGAACTGCCGCTGCTGCTCGAACGACGCCGTCCCGGAACTCGGTTACACCATCTGTGAAAACAGGATCGGCATCGTCCCGTCGACTCTTCGGCCGGTTGTCGCAAAGAGAGCCTTCTATAAGAAAGAGAAGAAGCGGCTCAAGAAACTCGGCGATCCCCGGTGGCACCTGTTCGATCACCGCCAGAACTCGCTCAAATGGATGCTGGTCACCTGCTTCGGCTATCTCGGTTACAAGAATGCCCGCTTCGGCCGGATCGAGGCGCATGAGTCGGTGAACGCGTACTCCCGCGACGCGATCCTGAGAGCGAAGGAGATCGCCGAGGACAGGGGGTACGAGTTCATTCATGCGATTGTAGACTGCCTCTGGCTGAAGAAGCCGGGGGCGACCGAGGCGGAGTACGAGGCACTCGCGATGGCGATCTCGGACGAAACCGGGATCGATCTCTCGCTGGAAGGGATCTACCGGTGGATCCTGTTTCCCGCCAGCAAGATGGATCCGCATATACCGACAGCCAACCGGTACGTCGGTTATTACGGCAACGGTGAGATCAAGATCAGGGGGATCGAGGTGCGGCGGCGCGACACGCCGCTTTTCATCAAACGAATGCAGGGCGAGATGCTGAAAGTCTTCGAACATGCGCGGGGTGTTGCAGATGTACGTACGCTGTTCCCCGCCGCGCTGGAAAAGGCGAAGGAGTTTCTCTCGCTTCTTCGTTCCGGGAGGGCGGACCCGCTGGAACTGGTAATCCGGAGGCATATCTCGAAAGAGGCCGATGAATACACCAACCGGAGCACAAACGCCGAAGCGGTCAAGGCACTCGATGAGGCAGGTATCAGGCTGCAGCCGGGTGAGATGGTGGAATACGTGATTGTCGATGCAACCGGAAAGAAAAAACCGCAGAAGGCGGTTCCACTGGCTCTCTACTCGTTTGATGACGGATACGATATCGATAAATATACGGAGATGGCGATGAAAGCGGCTGAGACACTCCTGGGGCCGGTACCATGGGAGGAGCGGAAAACGGCACGGCGGATCCGGCGAGCACGGAACAACAGCGCCTCGTCGCAGACGGTTCTTCCTCTGTATCCCGATGAGGCGTAAGCAGACTTGATTTCTCGGTCACAGATGTTTATATTTAACCATATGGTTAACTATCGACAGCAGGAACTTGACTCGATCTTCGCTGCGCTTGCCGATCCGACACGCCGGGGAATCCTCGAACGGGTAGCCAGGCATGAGTTGACGGTGACAGAGCTTGCCGCCGACTTTCCGATATCGCTCCCTGCCATTTCAAGGCATCTCCGGATTCTCGCCGGGGCGGGACTGCTCGAACAATCGAAGGAAGGACGGTTCCGTCGCTGTTCACTGAACAGCAGGCCTCTGCGGGCGGCGGCCGCGTGGCTGGAACGGTATGAGGAGTTCTGGAGCGGGAAATTCGACAGGCTCGATGACCTGCTCTCTGCTTCACAGCCCCCAAAAAGGAAACGACACAAACCCGGGAGGAACAAATGACAACGAAAACCTCAACACCATCAACCGATACAACGCTTGTCATGAAGCGGACCTTCGCCGCTCCAAGGGCGAAGGTCTTCGAAGCATGGACTGCACCCGCGATGCTGGGAAGATGGTTCGCCGCTTCTGATGCGTACCAGCCTGTTGTGGCGGAGGTCGATCTCCGGGTCGGCGGGAAATACAGGATGGGGATGAAACATCAGGAAAAAGGGACCGTTCATACTGCAACCGGTGTTTACCGTGAGATCGTTCAGGATGAGCGCCTCGTGTTTACATGGGAATGGGAGGGCGACGGCTCCGAGGGTGAGTCACTGATCACAGTGAGTCTTACAGAAACGGCCGGGAAGACGGAGATGATCTTCAAGCATGAGTTCTTTCCGACAAAGGAAAGCCGCGACGAGCATGAAAAAGGCTGGACCGGCTGCTTTTCGAAACTTGGCGAGACGGTCGGCCGGTGACATCTTCCGGCCCGATCCAGCACCGCGGAGAGCATAGCAAGCAATGGAGCAAAAGGAGCAATCATGAAACGGGTTCTTGTGAAATACAAGGTGAAGCCGGACAAGAGCGGCGAAAACGAACAGTTCATCAAGGGTGTGTTCGAAGAGCTGAGGCAGAATTCACCGGCCGGGCTGCGGTACGCGTCATTCAAACAGGACGACAATGTGACATTCGTTCATATCGCCTCGATCGAAACAGAAGGAGGAAACAACCCTCTGGCAGAGACTGCCGCCTTCAAGCGGTTTCAGGAAAAGCTGAAGGACCGGTGTGACGAGCCTCCGGTGGCCAACAACGTAACGCTGGTTGGATCGTACAGGCTCTTCTGAACCACTCGGCTCACCCATCAATCATTCAATCCCTTAACGGAGGTACACAATGAAGAAGTATGTCGTTATTTATCATGCACCACGCGCTGCCATGGAAAACATGCCGAACGATCCCGACAAAATGAAGGAGGGGATGGCTCAGTGGATGGCCTGGGCGAAGAAATGCGGAGCCGGAATGGTCGATCTCGGCACTCCTCTCGGCGGCGGGACCAGAGTGGCCGCTTCAGGCACCGGCCCCAGCAAACGGGAGGTTGTCGGATACTCGATCCTTCAGGCGGAGAATCTCGAGGCGGCAAAGAAGATGCTGGATGGACACCCGCACCTCCATATGCCCGGAGGTTGCGAAATTGAAATCCATGAGTCGCTCCCTCTTCCGGCATAGAGGACCGCATCTTGCTTCCGGGGGGAGACAGTGGTATGGTTCCCCTCAGGAAGCAGCCTCCCTTTCCATTTCTGTCGTTCCGACCAAATCTTGGAGATTGTCATGAAATCGTTTATTGCAGCGTCCCTTCTCTTCCTTTCCGCTCTTCCATTCGTCGCCGTTGCTCAGGACGGTGCCGGCCATCCTGAAGGGTCCGACATGGAGGCGATGATGAAACTCTGGGAACAGGTCTCAACCCCCGGAGAACAGCACGCCCGGCTCAATGATCTTGTCGGCTCATGGACAGCAAAGTCAACAATGTGGATGGACCCGGAGCACCCGATGGAGAGTACCGGAGCCGCCGAAGTACGGTGGGTCCTGGGTAAGCGCTTTCTGCAGCAGGAATTCAGCGGTGAAATGATGGGGAAGCCGTTGAACGGGATCGGTTATACGGGATACGATATTTATAATAAGAAATATGTCAGTTTCTGGATCGACAACAGTTCGACGGCGATGTTTACATCCGAAGGATCATTCGATCAGACCGGGAAGGTCCTCTCGATGTACGGAACAATGGATGAATGGATGACCGGCGAACGGGATAAGAATGTCAAATACGTCACGCGGATCCAGGGGAAGGATTCATTCGTATTCGAAGTCTACGATCTGTCGATCGGCGAGAACGCGAAGGCGGTTCAGATTGAATACGTGAGAAAGAAGTAGGGCGTCAGAGGGACCGGAGTGTCCCTGATTCCTGCGGGATGTTGCCCAGCAGTCCGGAAAGCAGAGGAAGATTGTCTTCGTTGCCGGAACGCTTGTACGAGAAGATCAGGTTGCGAAGCAGCCTTGCCAGGATATCATTCGTGCCGCATTCCATCCGGAGAACCTCAGAGAGAGACACCGATCCGTTGATCCGGGCAAGCACCACCTCATCGACCCTTCTGCCTCTGTTGTAACAGTCGATAAGCACCCTCTTGCCCTTCATCGGGGCGATCGCAAGAAAATGGCCGGGGAAGTTGCATCCCTCCACCGGAAGATCAAGCCGGTGTCCCACCAGCATGAAAACACAGGCGAGACTGATGGGCAGTCCTCTTTTTTCCTCCACGACATAGACAAGGTTGCTGTTCAGCGGGTTCAGGTAGTCCGATGATCCTGCACCGGTCATCCCGTACACTCTGAACAGGAAGCGGGAGAGCGTCAGTGCATCGATGGCCGAGACGCTCCCCTTGTACATGGTGGCAAGCTCATCGAGCATCGCCGGCAGAGTTCCGGCGACCCGGAGACCGTACTGAAGCAGAACGATTGCCTGCATTGCCGCCTCGAGCCGTTTCTTATCATCTTCGATATTCTCGAGGTCGGACCAGGCCTGGCGGAACTGGCTCCGTCGTCCGCTGTCCAGCAGGTGTCGTATCGGCTCTTCCTGGCTCTCGCTGAGAGTCAGTCCCTGGCGCAGCAGTTCTGTTTCGAGTGAGTCCCCGAACGAATCGCAAGCCTTCAGGACTGCATCTCGAACGGCGGGAGACTGATCGTCCAGGAGACGTACGAGGTGGGGTAACTGTGAGATGTCAACCATTGTTCTCTAAAGATACCCATTTTCCGGGAGAGCTGTTTGGGTATGCGATAACCCGTTATCTTCCATAGAGTTATCAGGCCTGATGTTGTCCCGGCGGCCGACCCCTGCTTATCTCACAGCCTCGCGGATCCACCGAAGTTTCGTATCATGGCTCATCTTGTACCAGTGACTGAGTCGGAAAATGATGAATGCGTTGTGCTGTGTTATTTCAGGAGTCCTCATGCTGATGCCCGCGACCGTCGTGAGTCAGGAATCCGGGGACCAGCACGAGGAGACCCTCCTTGGGACGCTCGGAGAGGATGGGGGGATCATACTCAGTGATGCAGCCGCTTATTTCAGCGCGCCGTTCCGCTTCACAGGGGGTGACTGGCTCACAGCTGCCGGGGCGGCTGGTGGCACCGTGCTGCTGATGACGGTCGACGATGAGATGAAGGGCCTTCTGGGAAGCGAGAACACCGGGAGTCTCAACGGCGACTTCTGGGATATTCCAACCCGTTATGGCCTCGTCGGCCCTGCCAACATTCTATCGGTGGTGCTCTACAGTAGTGGACTGGCCCTCGATTCAAGAGACGTGCGTGTGACCGGCCGTCTCCTTTTTGAGTCGCTCACGCTGTCGGGAATCTCAGTCATGGCGATCCGGTATATCTTCGGCCGAAGCCGTCCATACGATAACAATTCGCCATGGGACTTCAACTGGTTCGAAACCGCCAACGAGGTCCAGTCATTTCCATCCGGACACACGACCGTCGCATTTGCCATGTCGACGGTTTTTGCGGAAAGGATCGGAGGGGTATGGGCAAGGGTTGGCTTCTACGGACTTGCTTCCATGACAGCCTATGCCAGGGTGAGGAACAACCAGCACTGGGTCTCCGATGTCGTGGCGGGTGCGGGGCTCGGGCTGCTGGCAGGCTTCCATGTCGTGCAGCGTGAGCGGATGCGGGAACAGGGAGAGCTGTCCGGGGGTTTGGAAATCTATCCGACTCTGCAGGGGCTTCAGGTCGTCTACCGGTTCTGAGACCTACCGTGCCGTATCCCTTCCGAGCTGGACCAGGACAATGCCGCCGACAATAGCGATCAGTCCAAGCATGGTGCGGAGATCGGCCGGCTGGTCGCCCCGGAAGAACCCGATCACCGTTCCTGCCACCGGGGCCAGGGCGAACGCAACGGCAAGCGTGACACCGAGGTTCTCCGAGAGGGAAAGAGATGTGTAGAAACTCCACATGCCGAGACTTCCCGCAACGATGCCGCCGCCGATGACGATCATCCACCAGGCGGAAGTGGTACCGGCGGGCGCTGCAAATCCTTTCCATGCCGGGATGGAGATCAGACCGAGCACCAGAAGGGCGACGGCAGTCCGAAGGGCGATGCCGATGATCGGCGGCATGGAAAGCTCGCGGAGGCCCAGTTTCTCGAAGTAACCGCCGACCCCCCAGGCAACACCGGCAAGCACAGCATAGACAAGATACGACCGCATATCATCTCCCTCTGTCTGATGAAATCATGTGACCTATTTCCTGAAGGTCGGATTCCGGGATATCTCTTCCGGCCGCAACGACATTCTGCTCAACCTGTTCTGCTCTCCGCGCTCCGACGATAGCAGAAGTCACAGCTCCGTTCGCCAGCACCCAGGCCACCGCAAGCTGGCCGACCGTCAGCCCGTTCCGCTCTGCGATCGGGCGCAGTTGTTCAACTACCTTCAGGTCTCGTGAAAACCGCGGTTCACGGAACTTCTCGCTATGGACGAGCCGCCAGTCGTCCGCTGCGAGGCGGGAGCGATCGAACGATCCGGAGAGCAGGCCTGATTGCATCGGACTGTAGGCGACGATCCCGATCCCATATTGTGCACAATACGGAGCGATCTCCCGCTCGATATCACGCTCCAGGATATTGTAGATCGGCTGGAGCGACTGCACCGGAGCGAGAGCCTGGCACCGCTGCAGCAAATCGACCCCGAAGTTACATACTCCGATGAACCTTGTCTTTCCTTCGTCCCGGAGCCGGATCATCTCCCCCCAGGTCTCCTCCACCGGGGTGGAACGGTCAGGCCAGTGGATCTGGTACAGGTCGACATGGTCGGTGCCGAGACGGTGGAGGCTTGCGTCGAGTTCTTTCCGGACACTGGCCGCCCCGGCAAAATTCCGTACCCGGTTCCGGTCATCCCAGACCTGTCCGCACTTGGTCGCCAGGAAGACGTTCTCCCGGTTGCCACTGATCGCTTCTCCAACGACCTGCTCCGAGTGTCCGAGACCATAGACCGCCGCAGTGTCGATCCAGTTGATCCCAAGCTCAATCCCATGCCGGATCGCACGGATCGATTCGGTGTCATCGGTTTTTCCCCAGCCGAAATTCCACGCTCCGCCGACAGCCCATGCACCGAAACCGATTTCGGTAATCCGGGGTCCGTTCGTACCTAGTTGCCTCGTGTTCAAAGGAGCCACCTCCGAAGAATTCTGCAGATTGCTTCGTCGTCCCGACAGGTCGGGACTCCTCGCAATGACGGTAAGGACACTGTCCGGTGTCTCGCTAGATCAACCCTGCCGGGTCCACATCAACGATGATTCGAACCGGCTTTTGCCGGGTCGATCGGACATCCGGGAGTGCACGACGTATCAATGTCCGCACGGAACTGCCTGAGGGATCGAGCGACCGGTTTCCCTTGATGAGAAGATGCCAGCGGTACTGATCATGCAGCTTGTGGATGATGGCAGGAGAGGGTCCCAGCACCGTGAACAAACCATTCTGCGGGGTCAGCAGTCCACCAAGCCGCTCCGCTTCGGTCCGGACTTCGCGATCATCCTTCCCCCTGCATTCGATCAGGACGAGACGTGAATACGGAGGATAACCGAGTTCACCGCGTGATGCCGCTTCTTCCCGGTAGAACGTGATGAAGTCATGATCAAGCACATGTTCCAGTGCGTAGTGGCCCGGCTGGTGGGTCTGGATCAGAACCTCTCCTTTCAGGGTGCTTCGGCCGGCGCGCCCCGCCACCTGGGTCAGCAGTTGAAACGTCCTTTCCGCCGCACGGAAATCAGGGAGAAGCATCTGTGTATCAGCCGAGATGACGCCGACGAGGGTGACGTGAGGGAAATCGAGCCCTTTGGCCACCATCTGAGTGCCGAGAAGGATATCCGCTTCACGGTCACCGAATTTCCGGAGAATTTTCTCATGTGCCCCTTTCCCGGAAGTCGTATCCAGATCCATTCGGAGGATCGCTGCCTCAGGAAAGATCGCTTTCAGTTCTTCCTGCACCCGCTGAGTTCCGATCCCTTTCAACAGGAGCGACTCGCTCCGGCACTCGGGACATGTCATCCGCGGCTGATACACGGTCCCGCAGTAATGGCATCGCAGGTGCTTCCGTGACAGATGATAAGTCAGTGTAACGCTGCAGCGCTCGCACGACTCGGCATAGCCGCAGTCGAGGCACTCGACGAACGGGGCGAATCCTCTCCGGTTCTGCAAAAGAATGATTCCTTCCCTTCGCGTCAACCGGTCAGTGATCTTCTCCCTGAGTGCCAACGAGATCGATCCCTGCTGGAACCCTTTCCACTTCGGTGTCCGGTCCAGTATCATCCGCTTCTTGAGGGCCTGGTATTCTCTCTTTCGCTCTTCCCGCATATCGATGATGGCGACCGCCGGCATCGGAATCTTATCGACCCGTTCCGGAAGGGTGAGGAGGGTATACTTCCCCTCACGCGCGTTGTAATACGATTCAAGTGACGGGGTCGCACTCCCCAGCATGGCGACAGCCCCGCTCAGCCGGGCCCTCACGAGTGCCGCATCTCTTGCCTGGTATCGGGGCTGAGCATCGAACTGCTTGTACGATGCTTCATGTTCTTCGTCGACCACTATCAATCCCACCGGATGAACCGGAGCGAAGAGGGCAGAGCGCGGTCCGATGACAACACGGTATTCCGAAGAGAGCGTCCTCTTCCAGACGTCGAAACGCTCAGCGGGCGAGAGCCTGCTGTGGAGGACGGCAACGGAACCGGGGAAATGTGAGTTGAAGCGTC